>NZ_JBJQKY010000091.1:0-515 GCF_046486595.1 Escherichia sp. WS3063 | reverse complement strand
GCGTAACCCTTTAAAAAACTCTGCATACAGATCTCGCCCGTCGGCAGTTATGTAGGTCTTTATCGTTTTCATAAAAGATAGTAGCTTAAAAGCTACTTTTTATCCAGTAATTTAGTTTAAAAGCTACAGTCAGCATCGACATTTGAAACGCACAAAGGGGGAATATACCTTTTCCCCCTCTGATGCTTTGTTAACTTACGACGCCTGTTTTAGGCGGCGGGCATACTGGTAAGCCGAGACATACCCGTCACTGTTTGCATCAAGATAATCTGACCACCACTGCATCATCTCGATCCGTTCCTCCAGATATTCAGCCTTGTGAATATAGGCAGCACGGACGCTGTTTCTTTCCTGGTGGCTCATCTGCTTTTCAATGGCTTCTTTGCTCCATAATCCCGATTCGCTCAGCGCACTACAGGCCATTGCCCGGAAGCCATGCCCGCAGATATCCTTTTTGGTGTCGTAACCCATCACGCGCAGCGCCTTGTTGACGGTGTTGTCGCTCATGCACTTGT
>NZ_JBJQKY010000090.1:0-532 GCF_046486595.1 Escherichia sp. WS3063 | reverse complement strand
CTGCAATTTGGAGAATGGCAGCGCAATGACATTCTTGCGGGTATCTTCGAGCCAGCCATGATCGACATTGATCTAGCTATCCTGCTTACAAAAGCAAGAGAACATAGCGTTGCCTTGGTAGGTCCGGCAGCGGAGGAATTCTTTGACCCGGTTCCTGAACAGGATCTATTCGAGGCGCTGAGGGAAACCTTGAAGCTATGGAACTCGCAGCCCGACTGGGCCGGCGATGAGCGAAATGTAGTGCTTACGTTGTCCCGCATTTGGTACAGCGCAATAACCGGCAAAATCGCGCCGAAGGATGTCGCTGCCGACTGGGCAATAAAACGCCTACCTGCCCAGTATCAGCCCGTCTTACTTGAAGCTAAGCAAGCTTATCTGGGACAAAAAGAAGATCACTTGGCCTCACGCGCAGATCACTTGGAAGAATTTATTCGCTTTGTGAAAGGCGAGATCATCAAGTCAGTTGGTAAATGATGTCTAACAATTCGTTCAAGCCGACCGCGCTACGCGCGGCGGCTTAACTCCGGCGTTG
>NZ_JBJQKY010000089.1:0-545 GCF_046486595.1 Escherichia sp. WS3063 | reverse complement strand
CGTCCGAATATGCGTTTTGTTCAGATAAAAACCGAAGAGCAGCAGGCCGTTTTAGCGTTACACACTGAACGGGGAATACTTATCCGTGAGCGGATTGCCTGTGCCAATAGTTTAAGAGCCACACTTGCTGAGTTTGGTATTACGATTGCGGCCGGACAAAGCCATTTAACACGTGAGCTGCCAGCCATTCTGGAGGATGGCGAAAATGGTTTATCTCCCTTTGTCAGAACCAGCATCTACAGACAGTCTAAACATATCCGGGAACTTGAAGAACAAGTTAAACAGGTAGAAGAAGCTCTGGCCTCCTGGTATAGAACGCAGGAAGCCTGCCAGAGAATGGCCAAGATCCCGGGGGTTGGCATGCTAACGGCCACTTATGTGGTAGCAGCAGTGGGTAATGCCCGACAATTCAGTACCGCAAAGCAGTTCGCTTCATGGCTGGGGCTGACACCAAAGGAACATTCCAGCGGCGGGAAACAGCAACTGGGAGGGATCAGCAAACGTGGAGATGGATATTTCCGATACCTGCTGGTTCACGGCGCACG
>NZ_JBJQKY010000088.1:0-569 GCF_046486595.1 Escherichia sp. WS3063 | reverse complement strand
TGCTGAACCGTGTTGATACATCAACTGCACCTGATATTGAGTGGCCTACGAACCCTGTCAGGGAGTAATCATTGGGATTATGCCGCAGCACGTCTTAAGCAAGAACGTGCTGCGGTTGGATGCTATTTTTTCCCTGAAGCGGAAAACATTACTACAGTACCTTGAACCTTGGTTTTAACATTCTCGAAATGCTCTGAGAGTATATGTGTTAAGCCTTCTTCGGAATCTTTTGTGTTTGAAAAGATGCCTTTCTGATTGTAAATGCGCATCAGTTTTTGACCGAAGCTATTGTGCACAACTCCATCGCCAAGAATTGTGGCTCCGTATAGAGTTCCATCGTCAGTTAAGGCCTGCGCCGCATTGCGTATTACACAGCTTTTTGTAGATATATTTCCAGGCAGGCAGTGAAGAAGGTAAAACATGGAAATGGAATCAAATTGACCATGTAACGCCGCGGGATAAGGTTCAAAAACATCATGGCTAATTTTATGTTTAATTTTTGATTCCCCAGCCCTTGTAGATGCCGCGTTCAGGCTAGCTTCGTTCAAATCCATTAAAGATATCAGACT
>NZ_JBJQKY010000087.1:0-588 GCF_046486595.1 Escherichia sp. WS3063 | reverse complement strand
CTCAAGGAGTCAGGGAGAACTCATCTCGGGGCAAGTTTCGTGCTTAGATGCTTTCAGCACTTATCTCTTCCGCATTTAGCTACCGGGCAGTGCCATTGGCATGACAACCCGAACACCAGTGATGCGTCCACTCCGGTCCTCTCGTACTAGGAGCAGCCCCCCTCAGTTCTCCAGCGCCCACGGCAGATAGGGACCGAACTGTCTCACGACGTTCTAAACCCAGCTCGCGTACCACTTTAAATGGCGAACAGCCATACCCTTGGGACCTACTTCAGCCCCAGGATGTGATGAGCCGACATCGAGGTGCCAAACACCGCCGTCGATATGAACTCTTGGGCGGTATCAGCCTGTTATCCCCGGAGTACCTTTTATCCGTTGAGCGATGGCCCTTCCATTCAGAACCACCGGATCACTATGACCTGCTTTCGCACCTGCTCGCGCCGTCACGCTCGCAGTCAAGCTGGCTTATGCCATTGCACTAACCTCCTGATGTCCGACCAGGATTAGCCAACCTTCGTGCTCCTCCGTTACTCTTTAGGAGGAGACCGCCCCAGTCAAACTACCCACCAGACACTGTCCGCAACCCCG
>NZ_JBJQKY010000086.1:0-590 GCF_046486595.1 Escherichia sp. WS3063 | reverse complement strand
AGGCTTTCTGGAAATCACCGCGCGGCTGAAAAACTACGTCACCGATATCATGCACTACGCGATGAAAAAGAAACTGCTCAAAGCGAACCCGGCGCTGTATCTGGACGGTGAATTTGCCGCGCCAGAAACCAGTCACTACCCGGCCCTGTCGCTGGACAAATTGCCTGAGCTTTTAACCCGGACGGATAGCTACTGCGGCAGGCTGCTGACAAAATACGCGCTTAAGCTGTCGCTGATTTTTTTTGTGCGCTCCAGCGAACTACGCTTTGCGCGCTGGAGTGAGATCGACTGGCAGCAGAAGTTATGGATAATCCCGGAAGAGCGCGAACAGATCGAAAACGTGCGCTTCTCTTACCGGGGGTCGAAAATGAAAATCCAGCACATTGTGCCGCTGTCGGATCAGGCGATTGCGATACTGAAACAGATCGAGGCCCTCTCCGGGCATCTGGCCTTTATTTTTCCCGGCGAATACGACCAGGACAAGTGCATGAGCGACAACACCGTCAACAAGGCGCTGCGCGTGATGGGTTACGACACCAAAAAGGATATCTGCGGGCATGGCTTCCGGGCAATGGCCTGTAGTGCGCTGA
>NZ_JBJQKY010000085.1:0-590 GCF_046486595.1 Escherichia sp. WS3063 | reverse complement strand
AGGCTTTCTGGAAATCACCGCGCGGCTGAAAAACTACGTCACCGATATCATGCACTACGCGATGAAAAAGAAACTGCTCAAAGCGAACCCGGCGCTGTATCTGGACGGTGAGTTTGCCGCGCCAGAAACCAGTCACTACCCGGCCCTGTCGCTGGATAAGTTGCCTGAGCTTTTATCCCGGACAGAGAATTACTGCGGCAGGCTGCTGACGAAATACGCCCTCAAACTTTCGCTGCTGTTTTTCGTGCGCTCCAGCGAGCTACGTTTTGCCCGCTGGAGTGAAATCGACTGGCAGCAAAAACTGTGGGTGATCCCGGAAGAACGCGAGCAGATCGAAAACGTGCGCTTCTCTTACCGGGGGGCGAAAATGAAAATCCAGCACATTGTGCCGCTGTCGGATCAGGCGATTGCGATACTGAAGCAGATCGAGGCCCTCTCCGGGCATCTGGCCTTTATTTTTCCCGGCGAATACGACCAGAACAAGTGCATGAGCGACAACACCGTCAACAAGGCGCTGCGCGTGATGGGTTACGACACCAAAAAGGATATCTGCGGGCATGGCTTCCGGGCAATGGCCTGTAGTGCGCTGA
>NZ_JBJQKY010000084.1:0-590 GCF_046486595.1 Escherichia sp. WS3063 | reverse complement strand
ACAGAATGATGTCACGCTGAAAATGCCGGCCTTTGAATGGGTTCATGTGCAGCTCCATCAGCAAAAGGGGATGATAAGTTTATCACCACCGACTATTTGCAACAGTGCCAACGAAAGTCACATGTCAAAAGGCCCGGAACGGGCAAGCAATCAATCAGATACGTGCGGATGTGGCATTACCGTAATAACGGTGCTGACGGGCCACCTTATTGAAAAGTTGACGCGCCATTACCCAAGGCTGGTGCTCCCGGCGTTCCTTTTCGTCCTGCGTCATATAGAGTTCGTTCTGGAGTTTTTCATCAAACCGGCGCGGAGCGCGGCTACGGCGAAAGAATTCAGGATTCAGAGAGTGGATCTGAAATCTACGTGGGCGTGTACTGTCATCAATCAAAACAGACGAATACTTAGACACAGCGATAGCCTTTAAGCGCAGATAAACATCGCGCTTATCGACATCCAGATGCGGGTATTCCTTTTCAAGGGGAGCCCGCAGAATTCGGAAAAAATCGTACGCTAAGGTTTTCCGGGCATCCGTAAGGGCCGAAACTTCCCGTCTTCCAGTCTGCGGCTCTGCCGCCAGACGTAATCGC
>NZ_JBJQKY010000083.1:0-628 GCF_046486595.1 Escherichia sp. WS3063 | reverse complement strand
CGGGAGGGCGCTTACCACTTTGTGATTCATGACTGGGGTGAAGTCGTAACAAGGTAACCGTAGGGGAACCTGCGGTTGGATCACCTCCTTACCTTAAAGAAGCGTACTTTGAAGTGCTCACACAGATTGTCTGATGAAAATGAGCAGTAAAACCTCTACAGGCTTGTAGCTCAGGTGGTTAGAGCGCACCCCTGATAAGGGTGAGGTCGGTGGTTCAAGTCCACTCAGGCCTACCAAATTTGCACCGCAAATTTGAAGAGGTTTTAACTACATGTTATGGGGCTATAGCTCAGCTGGGAGAGCGCCTGCTTTGCACGCAGGAGGTCTGCGGTTCGATCCCGCATAGCTCCACCATCTCTGTAGTGATTAAATAAAAAATACTTCAGAGTGTACCTGCAAAGGTTCACTGCGAAGTTTTGCTCTTTAAAAATCTGGATCAAGCTGAAAATTGAAACACTGAACAACGAAAGTTGTTCGTGAGTCTCTCAAATTTTCGCAACACGATGATGAATCGAAAGAAACATCTTCGGGTTGTGAGGTTAAGCGACTAAGCGTACACGGTGGATGCCCTGGCAGTCAGAGGCGATGAAGGACGTGCTAATCTGCGATAAGCGTCGGTAAGGTGATA
>NZ_JBJQKY010000082.1:0-751 GCF_046486595.1 Escherichia sp. WS3063 | reverse complement strand
GTAAACGATGTCGACTTGGAGGTTGTGCCCTTGAGGCGTGGCTTCCGGAGCTAACGCGTTAAGTCGACCGCCTGGGGAGTACGGCCGCAAGGTTAAAACTCAAATGAATTGACGGGGGCCCGCACAAGCGGTGGAGCATGTGGTTTAATTCGATGCAACGCGAAGAACCTTACCTGGTCTTGACATCCACAGAACTTTCCAGAGATGGATTGGTGCCTTCGGGAACTGTGAGACAGGTGCTGCATGGCTGTCGTCAGCTCGTGTTGTGAAATGTTGGGTTAAGTCCCGCAACGAGCGCAACCCTTATCCTTTGTTGCCAGCGGTCCGGCCGGGAACTCAAAGGAGACTGCCAGTGATAAACTGGAGGAAGGTGGGGATGACGTCAAGTCATCATGGCCCTTACGACCAGGGCTACACACGTGCTACAATGGCGCATACAAAGAGAAGCGACCTCGCGAGAGCAAGCGGACCTCATAAAGTGCGTCGTAGTCCGGATTGGAGTCTGCAACTCGACTCCATGAAGTCGGAATCGCTAGTAATCGTGGATCAGAATGCCACGGTGAATACGTTCCCGGGCCTTGTACACACCGCCCGTCACACCATGGGAGTGGGTTGCAAAAGAAGTAGGTAGCTTAACCTTCGGGAGGGCGCTTACCACTTTGTGATTCATGACTGGGGTGAAGTCGTAACAAGGTAACCGTAGGGGAACCTGCGGTTGGATCACCTCCTTACCTTAAAGAAGCGTACTTTG
>NZ_JBJQKY010000081.1:0-786 GCF_046486595.1 Escherichia sp. WS3063 | reverse complement strand
CCGGCACCGGGCAGGCGTCACACCGTATACGTCCACTTTCGTGTTTGCACAGTGCTGTGTTTTTAATAAACAGTTGCAGCCAGCTGGTATCTTCGACTGATTTCAGCTCCATCCGCGAGGGACTTCACCTACATATCAGCGTGCCTTCTCCCGAAGTTACGGCACCATTTTGCCTAGTTCCTTCACCCGAGTTCTCTCAAGCGCCTTGGTATTCTCTACCTGACCACCTGTGTCGGTTTGGGGTACGATTTGATGTTACCTGATGCTTAGAGGCTTTTCCTGGAAGCAGGGCATTTGTTGCTTCAGCACCGTAGTGCCTCGTCATCACGCCTCAGCCTTGATTTTCCGGATTTGCCTGGAAAACCAGCCTACACGCTTAAACCGGGACAACCGTCGCCCGGCCAACATAGCCTTCTCCGTCCCCCCTTCGCAGTAACACCAAGTACAGGAATATTAACCTGTTTCCCATCGACTACGCCTTTCGGCCTCGCCTTAGGGGTCGACTCACCCTGCCCCGATTAACGTTGGACAGGAACCCTTGGTCTTCCGGCGAGCGGGCTTTTCACCCGCTTTATCGTTACTTATGTCAGCATTCGCACTTCTGATACCTCCAGCATACCTCACAGTACACCTTCACAGGCTTACAGAACGCTCCCCTACCCAACAACACATAGTGTCGCTGCCGCAGCTTCGGTGCATGGTTTAGCCCCGTTACATCTTCCGCGCAGGCCGACTCGACCAGTGAGCTATTACGCTTTCTTTAAATGATGGCTGCTTCTAAGCCAA
>NZ_JBJQKY010000080.1:0-818 GCF_046486595.1 Escherichia sp. WS3063 | reverse complement strand
ACGTATAGGAAGAATAAACGCCCTTTTCACCCAAGTCCAACAGCTTTGGACCGCAGTTGACTCTTTCGACACCCCTGCGATGCAACCCAATCCGGCTGACGGGGAGCCAGCAACGCTGAAAATTTACCCTCCTCTTTCCCACTAGCGGCTCCTTTTCCGACAACCAGCACGGCGGATCCCTGCCGCGGCGCTGTGAACGCAGCATTTTGATTGGTATCGTTGGCCTTCAGGCTCGTCAGTCAAACAGACCCAGGAGCAGCTCAGCCGGTGGCGCCCGGCTTTCGGGTAACGCCCTGGTCCCGCTGGTTTCGGCTTTGTGCTTCAGGTGATCAAGGATCTGCTTGATCACTATAGGGTCTTCAATGCAGGCGATGACTTTCATGGCGCCGCCGCAGCCGCTGCAGGTCTCGATGTCGATATTGAAAACACGCTTGAGCCGTTGCGCCCATGTCATCGACGCTCGCCGTTGTGCTGGTGTTGCCGGTTCATCAGCCACCCTGACCTTGTTGCCCCTGCCCCGTTTTGCCGGCGTGACCAACGCCCGGTGCCGACTGTTGGGTGCGAACACCCCGTGGAAGCGGGTTAGGTTGACTCTGGGCTTCGGTACCAGGGCGGCCAGCCTTGCAATGAAATCCAATGGTTCGAAAATGACGTGCGTGGTGCCGTCCCGGTACGGCGTCTTGAGCTGGTAGCGCACGTTGCCGCCTCGTGTTAACGACAGCCGCTTCTCGGATACCGCCGGGCGGCTGATGTACCGGCACAGCCGTTCGAGCTTCTTGCGTTCATCGGCCCTGGCCGCCACGCCGGCGTGCAGGCTG
>NZ_JBJQKY010000079.1:0-820 GCF_046486595.1 Escherichia sp. WS3063 | reverse complement strand
GGCACTGTTGCAAAGTTAGCGATGAGGCAGCCTTTTGTCTTATTCAAAGGCCTTACATTTCAAAAACTCTGCTTACCAGGCGCATTTCGCCCAGGGGATCACCATAATAAAATGCTGAGGCCTGGCCTTTGCGTAGTGCACGCATCACCTCAATACCTTTGATGGTGGCGTAAGCCGTCTTCATGGATTTAAATCCCAGCGTGGCGCCGATTATCCGTTTCAGTTTGCCATGATCGCATTCAATCACGTTGTTCCGGTACTTAATCTGTCGGTGTTCAACGTCAGACGGGCACCGGCCTTCGCGTTTGAGCAGAGCAAGCGCGCGACCATAGGCGGGCGCTTTATCCGTGTTGATGAATCGCGGGATCTGCCACTTCTTCACGTTGTTGAGGATTTTACCCAGAAACCGGTATGCAGCTTTGCTGTTACGACGGGAGGAGAGATAAAAATCGACAGTGCGGCCCCGGCTGTCGACGGCCCGGTACAGATACGCCCAGCGGCCATTGACCTTCACGTAGGTTTCATCCATGTGCCACGGGCAAAGATCGGAAGGGTTACGCCAGTACCAGCGCAGCCGTTTTTCCATTTCAGGCGCATAACGCTGAACCCAGCGGTAAATCGTGGAGTGATCGACATTCACTCCGCGTTCAGCCAGCATCTCCTGCAGCTCACGGTAACTGATGCCGTATTTGCAGTACCAGCGTACGGCCCACAGAATGATGTCACGCTGAAAATGCCGGCCTTTGAATGGGTTCATGTGCAGCTCCATCAGCAAAAGGGGATGATAAGTTTATCACCACCGACTATTTGCAACAGTGCC
>NZ_JBJQKY010000078.1:0-829 GCF_046486595.1 Escherichia sp. WS3063 | reverse complement strand
CTATATGGAACCTGTCGCTGAGTGCCTTTACGATGCTGGCTACATAGTGTCAGTCATTAATCCTGCACTGGGTAAAGCTTTCGCTCAGAGTGAAGGACTGCGTAACAAGACTGATACCGTGGATGCGCGCATGCTGGCAGAGTTCTGTCGTCAGAAGCGCCCTGCAGCCTGGGAAGCGCCTCACCCGCTTGAACGCGCGTTGCGTGCCCTGGTAGTCCGCCACCAGGCGCTGACAGATATGCACACGCAGGAACTGAATCGCACTGAAACGGCGCGGGAAGTCCAGAGGCCGAGCATTGATGCTCACCTTCTGTGGCTTGAAGCAGAGCTGAAGCGTCTTGAGAAGCAGATAAAAGACCTGACAGACGATGATCCGGATATGAAACACCGCAGGAAACTGCTGGAAAGTATCCCGGGTATCGGAGAGAAAACATCTGCGGTATTGCTGGCTTATATCGGTCTGAAGAACCGCTTCGCCCATGCCAGACAGTTCGCTGCTTTTGCGGGGCTGACACCACGGCTTCATGAGTCTGGCAGCAGTGTGAGAGGGGCGAGCCGGATGAGTAAGGCCGGACATGTGTCGCTTCGCAGGGCGTTGTATATGCCTGCAATGGTAGCCACCAGTAAGACAGAGTGGGGACGAGCCTTCCGCGACCGTCTGGCGGCTAATGGCAAGAAAGGAAAAGTGATTCTCGGCGCGATGATGCGCAAGCTGGCCCAGGTGGCGTATGGAGTGCTGAAGTCAGGCGTGCCGTTCGATGCGTCACGGCATAATCCGGTAGCGGCGTAAAAATCGCGGAAGGGATGAAACAACAGCGCCTGACGGCGC
>NZ_JBJQKY010000077.1:0-841 GCF_046486595.1 Escherichia sp. WS3063 | reverse complement strand
TAATATGCGCCCCGTTCACACGATTCCTCTGTAGTTCAGTCGGTAGAACGGCGGACTGTTAATCCGTATGTCACTGGTTCGAGTCCAGTCAGAGGAGCCAAATTTTAGTCTTGAGACATCTCTATAAGTCTCAGGATAGTTAAAAAACAAGAACTTATCTTTACCCGGTTGTCTCGCAAGAGGCTGCTGGGTTTCTTGACATCCATAGTTTTTAGGGGCCTAATCAGGGGCCTCACGGTTCGGTGAGCAAACGGAGCCCCCACGCTATGGCATTAACAGACACCGCTATTCGCAAGACTAAACCCTCTGACAAACCCTTCAAAATGACGGACAGTTCTGGACTGTACCTGTTGATCAAACCTAACGGCTCAAAACTCTGGTATATGAAGTACCGCATCGACGGCAAAGAGAAGAAACTGGCCTTTGGCCCCTACCCGGAGATCTCCCTGTTGCAGGCTCGCCGCCTGCGCGAAACAGCACGCAATAACATTCATGCAGGCGTCGATCCGGCTGCGGTGAAGCAAACCGAGAAACAGAAGAGGAAAAACGGGCAGACGTTCAGCCAGATCGCCATCAACTGGCATAGCGAGCATAAACGCTGGTCTGAGCATTACGCGAAAACGGTTATGCGCAGGCTGGAAATGTACGTTTTCCCGGATATCGGGGATCGCCTTATCGAGGAGATCGAAACGGAGGATTTGTTATTCACGTTGCGCAAGGTAGAGAGTAAAGGCTTTCTGGAAATCACCGCGCGGCTGAAAAACTACGTCACCGATATCATGCACTACGCGATGAAAAAGAAACTGCTCAAAGCGAACCCGGCGCTGTATCTGGACGGTGA
>NZ_JBJQKY010000075.1:0-980 GCF_046486595.1 Escherichia sp. WS3063 | reverse complement strand
CAGTTACTGCCGCGCATCAAGATCACCGAACTGCTGATGGACGTGGACGACTGGACGGGCTTCAGCCGCCACTTCACCCACTTGAAGGACGGGGCCGAGGCCAAAGACAGGACGTTGCTGCTGTCCGCAATCCTCGGTGATGCGATCAACCTCGGGCTGACCAAGATGGCCGAGTCGAGCCCCGGCCTGACCTACGCCAAGCTGTCCTGGCTGCAAGCCTGGCACATCCGCGACGAAACCTATTCGGCGGCCTTGGCCGAGCTGGTCAACCACCAGTATCGCCACGCCTTTGCCGCCCACTGGGGCGACGGCACGACCTCATCCTCCGATGGCCAGCGCTTCCGCGCGGGTGGCCGGGGCGAGAGCACCGGGCACGTCAACCCGAAGTACGGTAGCGAGCCGGGACGGCTGTTCTATACCCATATCTCCGACCAGTACGCGCCGTTCAGCACCCGCGTGGTGAATGTCGGCGTCCGCGATTCCACCTATGTGCTCGACGGCCTGCTGTACCACGAGTCCGACCTGCGGATCGAGGAGCACTACACCGACACGGCCGGCTTCACCGATCACGTCTTTGCCCTGATGCACCTGCTAGGCTTCCGCTTCGCGCCGCGCATCCGCGACCTCGGCGAAACCAAGCTGTACGTGCCGCAGGGCGTGCAAGCCTACCCGACGTTGCGCCCGCTGATCGGCGGCACCCTGAACATCAAGCACGTGCGTGCCCACTGGGACGACATCCTGCGCCTGGCCAGCTCGATCAAGCAGGGCACCGTCACCGCCTCGCTGATGCTGCGCAAGCTCGGCAGCTACCCGCGCCAGAACGGACTGGCCGTGGCCCTGCGCGAGCTGGGCCGGATCGAGCGCACGCTGTTCATCCTGGACTGGCTGCAAAGTGTTGAACTGCGCCGCCGCGTGCATGCCGGCCTGAACAAAGGTGAGGCGCGCAACTCGCTGGCCAGGGCGGTGTTCTTCAACCGCCT
>NZ_JBJQKY010000074.1:0-990 GCF_046486595.1 Escherichia sp. WS3063 | reverse complement strand
TGTGCTGCTGTGCTGTTTTGGTTCATCGGTGCCGAATCATGCCGCCATTTACTGTGGTGATGGCGAGCTGCTGCACCATATTCCTGAACAACTGAGCAAACGAGAGAGGTATACCGACAAATGGCAGCGACGCACACACTCCCTCTGGCGTCACCGGGCATGGCGCGCATCTGCCTTTACGGGGATTTACAACGATTTGGTCGCCGCATCGACCTTCGTGTGAAAACGGGGGCTGAAGCCATCCGGGCGCTGGCCACACAGCTCCCGGCGTTTCGTCAGAAACTGAGCGACGGCTGGTATCAGGTACGGATTGCCGGGCGTGATACAGGTGAAACGGAATTATCAGCCCGTCTTAATGAACCGCTGGCAAATGGTGCTGTGATCCATATCGTGCCGCGTCTGGCAGGAGCCAAAAGTGGCGGTGTGTTTCAGGCTGTGCTGGGGGCGGCTGTTATGGCGGTTGCTATATGGATGCCGGGGGTAGGAATTATGGCGAGTAATCTGCTGTTTTCTCTCGGTGCCAGTATGACGCTTGGCGGTGTTGCACAGATGCTGGCCCCTAAACCCAAAACCCCCCGCACACAGACAACGGATAACGGCAAACAGAACACCTATTTTTCTTCACTGGATAATATGGTTGCCCAGGGCAATGTTCTGCCCGTTCTGTACGGTGAAATGCGCGTGGGATCACGTGTGGTATCTCAGGAGATCAGCACAGCAGATGAAGGTGATGGTGGTCAGGTTGTGGTGATTGGTCGCTGATGAAAAACGTTTTATGTGAAACCGCCTCCGGGCGGTTTTATCGTTTATGGAGCATGACGAATGGGTAAAGGCAGCAGTAAGGGGCATACCCCGCGCGAAGCGAAGGACAACCTGAAGTCCACGCAGCTGCTGAGTGTGATCGATGCCATCAGCGAAGGGCCGGTTGAAGGTCCGGTGGATGGATTAAAAAGCGTGCTGCTGAACAGTACGCCGGTGCTGGACAGTGAG
>NZ_JBJQKY010000073.1:0-998 GCF_046486595.1 Escherichia sp. WS3063 | reverse complement strand
TAATGCCGATCAGTTAAGGATCAGTTGACCGATCCAGTGGCTGTGTAAGAATCCGGAAACGCTCACTTGTTTCCGGATTTTTTTATGCACATTGGACAGGCTCTTGATCTGGTATCCCGTTACGATTCTCTGCGTAACCCACTGACTTCTCTGGGGGATTACCTCGACCCCGAACTCATCTCTCGTTGCCTTGCCGAATCAGGTACTGTAACGCTACGCAAGCGCCGTCTTCCCCTCGAAATGATGGTCTGGTGTATTGTTGGCATGGCGCTTGAGCGTAAAGAACCTCTTCACCAGATTGTGAATCGCCTGGACATCATGCTGCCGGGCAATCGCCCCTTCGTTGCCCCCAGTGCCGTTATTCAGGCCCGCCAGCGCCTGGGAAGTGAGGCTGTCCGCCGCGTGTTCACGAAAACAGCGCAGCTCTGGCATAACGCCACGCCGCATCCGCACTGGTGCGGCCTGACCCTGCTGGCCATCGATGGTGTGTTCTGGCGCACACCGGATACACCAGAGAACGATGCAGCCTTCCCCCGCCAGACACATGCCGGGAACCCGGCGCTCTACCCGCAGGTCAAAATGGTCTGCCAGATGGAACTGACCAGCCATCTGCTGACGGCTGCAGCCTTCGGCACGATGAAGAACAGCGAAAATGAGCTTGCTGAGCAACTTATAGAACAAACCGGCGATAACACTCTGACGTTAATGGATAAAGGTTATTACTCACTGGGACTGTTAAATGCCTGGAGCCTGGCGGGAGAACACCGCCACTGGATGATACCTCTCAGAAAGGGAGCGCAATATGAAGAGATCAGAAAACTGGGTAAAGGCGATCATCTGGTGAAGCTGAAAACCAGCCCGCAGGCACGAAAAAAGTGGCCGGGACTGGGAAATGAAGTGACAGCCCGCCTGCTGACCGTGACGCGCAAAGGAAAAGTCTGCCATCTGCTGACGTCGATGACGGACGCCATGCGCTTCCCCGGAGGAGAAATGGCGGA
>NZ_JBJQKY010000072.1:0-1022 GCF_046486595.1 Escherichia sp. WS3063 | reverse complement strand
TTATTATGGTGATCCCCTGGGCGAAATGCGCCTGGTAAGCAGAGTTTTTGAAATGTAAGGCCTTTGAATAAGACAAAAGGCTGCCTCATCGCTAACTTTGCAACAGTGCCGCTGAAGCTCATCCGGTTCACCGGTGAATCTGCCATAGCTTTCAGTCTGCTCAGTGGTCAGAAAGTCAACGGGCATATCGGCCTCCCTGCCTGACGGGCATTTAGTAACATTTTTCCAACCGTACGAAATGTTATAAATTATCGGACATCGTAAAACTGTTACATTAATATGTCTATTAAATCGTAAATTTGTAATAATAGACATGAGTTGTCCGATATTCGATTTAAGGTACATTTTTATGCGACTTTTTGGTTACGCTCGGGTCTCAACCAGTCAGCAGTCTCTTGATCTTCAGGTCAGAGCACTCAAAGACGCAGGTGTGAAAGCAAACCGTATATTTACCGATAAGGCATCCGGCAGTTCAACAGACCGGGAAGGGCTGGATTTGCTGAGGATGAAGGTGGAGGAAGGTGATGTCATTCTGGTTAAGAAGCTCGACCGTCTTGGCCGCGACACTGCCGATATGATCCAACTGATAAAGGAATTTGACGCTCAGGGCGTGGCAGTCCGGTTCATTGATGACGGGATCAGTACCGACGGTGATATGGGGCAAATGGTGGTCACCATCCTGTCGGCTGTGGCACAGGCTGAACGCCGGAGGATCCTAGAACGCACGAATGAGGGCCGACAGGAAGCAAAGCTGAAAGGAATCAAATTTGGCCGCAGGCGTACCGTGGACAGGAACGTCGTGCTGACGCTTCATCAGAAGGGCACTGGTGCAACGGAAATTGCTCATCAGCTCAGTATTGCCCGCTCCACGGTTTATAAAATTCTTGAAGACGAAAGGGCCTCGTGATACGCCTATTTTTATAGGTTAATGTCATGATAATAATGGTTTCTTAGACGTCAGGTGGCACTTTTCGGGGAAATGTGCGCGGAACCCCTATTTGTTTATTTTTCTAAATACATTC
>NZ_JBJQKY010000071.1:0-1061 GCF_046486595.1 Escherichia sp. WS3063 | reverse complement strand
TCCACGCAGCTGCTGAGTGTGATCGATGCCATCAGCGAAGGGCCGGTTGAAGGTCCGGTGGATGGATTAAAAAGCGTGCTGCTGAACAGTACGCCGGTGCTGGACAGTGAGGGGAATACCAATATATCCGGCGTCACGGTGGTGTTCCGGGCCGGTGAGCAGGAGCAGACTCCGCCGGAGGGATTTGAATCCTCCGGTTCCGAGACGGTGCTGGGTACGGAAGTGAAATATGACACGCCGATCACCCGCACCATCACGTCGGCAAACATCGACCGTCTGCGCTTTACCTTCGGTGTGCAGGCACTGGTGGAAACCACCTCAAAGGGGGACAGGAATCCATCGGAAGTCCGCCTGCTGGTTCAGATACAACGTAACGGTGGCTGGGTGACGGAAAAAGACATCACCATTAAGGGTAAAACCACCTCGCAGTATCTGGCCTCAGTGGTGGTGGATAACCTGCCGCCGCGCCCGTTTAATATCCGGATGCGCAGGATGACGCCGGACAGCACCACAGACCAGCTGCAGAACAAAACGCTCTGGTCGTCATACACCGAAATCATCGATGTGAAACAGTGCTACCCGAACACGGCACTGGTCGGCGTGCAGGTGGACTCGGAGCAGTTCGGCAGCCAGCAGGTGAGCCGTAATTATCATCTGCGCGGGCGTATTCTGCAGGTGCCGTCGAACTATAACCCGCAGACGCGGCAATACAGCGGTATCTGGGACGGGACGTTTAAACCGGCATACAGCAACAACATGGCCTGGTGTCTGTGGGATATGCTGACCCATCCGCGCTACGGCATGGGGAAGCGTCTCGGTGCGGCGGATGTGGACAAATGGGCGCTGTATGTCATCGGCCAGAATTGCGACCAGTCGGTGCCGGATGGCTTTGGTGGCACGGAGCCGCGCATCACCTGTAATGCCTGGCTGACCACGCAGCGCAAGGCGTGGGATGTGCTCAGTGATTTCTGCTCGGCGATGCGCTGTATGCCGGTATGGAACGGGCAGACGCTGACGTTCGTGCAGGACCGGCCATCGGATAAGGTGTGGACCTATAACCG
>NZ_JBJQKY010000070.1:0-1187 GCF_046486595.1 Escherichia sp. WS3063 | reverse complement strand
AGGGGTCTGACGCTCAGTGGAACGAAAACTCACGTTAAGGGATTTTGGTCATGAGATTATCAAAAAGGATCTTCACCTAGATCCTTTTAAATTAAAAATGAAGTTTTAAATCAATCTAAAGTATATATGAGTAAACTTGGTCTGACAGTTACCAATGCTTAATCAGTGAGGCACCTATCTCAGCGATCTGTCTATTTCGTTCATCCATAGTTGCCTGACTCCCCGTCGTGTAGATAACTACGATACGGGAGGGCTTACCATCTGGCCCCAGTGCTGCAATGATACCGCGAGACCCACGCTCACCGGCTCCAGATTTATCAGCAATAAACCAGCCAGCCGGAAGGGCCGAGCGCAGAAGTGGTCCTGCAACTTTATCCGCCTCCATCCAGTCTATTAATTGTTGCCGGGAAGCTAGAGTAAGTAGTTCGCCAGTTAATAGTTTGCGCAACGTTGTTGCCATTGCTGCAGGCATCGTGGTGTCACGCTCGTCGTTTGGTATGGCTTCATTCAGCTCCGGTTCCCAACGATCAAGGCGAGTTACATGATCCCCCATGTTGTGCAAAAAAGCGGTTAGCTCCTTCGGTCCTCCGATCGTTGTCAGAAGTAAGTTGGCAGCAGTGTTATCACTCATGGTTATGGCAGCACTGCATAATTCTCTTACTGTCATGCCATCCGTAAGATGCTTTTCTGTGACTGGTGAGTACTCAACCAAGTCATTCTGAGAATAGTGTATGCGGCGACCGAGTTGCTCTTGCCCGGCGTCAACACGGGATAATACCGCACCACATAGCAGAACTTTAAAAGTGCTCATCATTGGAAAACGTTCTTCGGGGCGAAAACTCTCAAGGATCTTACCGCTGTTGAGATCCAGTTCGATGTAACCCACTCGTGCACCCAACTGATCTTCAGCATCTTTTACTTTCACCAGCGTTTCTGGGTGAGCAAAAACAGGAAGGCAAAATGCCGCAAAAAAGGGAATAAGGGCGACACGAAAATGTTGAATACTCATACTCTTCCTTTTTCAATATTATTGAAGCATTTACCAGGGTTATTGTCTCATGAGCGGATACATATTTGAATGTATTTAGAAAAATAAACAAATAGGGGTTCCGCGCACATTTCCCCGAAAAGTGCCACCTGACGTCTAAGAAACCATTATTATCATGACATTAACCTATAAAAATAGG
>NZ_JBJQKY010000069.1:0-1189 GCF_046486595.1 Escherichia sp. WS3063 | reverse complement strand
GAAACATCTTCGGGTTGTGAGGTTAAGCGACTAAGCGTACACGGTGGATGCCCTGGCAGTCAGAGGCGATGAAGGACGTGCTAATCTGCGATAAGCGTCGGTAAGGTGATATGAACCGTTATAACCGGCGATTTCCGAATGGGGAAACCCAGTGTGATTCGTCACACTATCATTAACTGAATCCATAGGTTAATGAGGCGAACCGGGGGAACTGAAACATCTAAGTACCCCGAGGAAAAGAAATCAACCGAGATTCCCCCAGTAGCGGCGAGCGAACGGGGAGGAGCCCAGAGCCTGAATCAGTGTGTGTGTTAGTGGAAGCGTCTGGAAAGGCGCGCGATACAGGGTGACAGCCCCGTACACAAAAATGCACATACTGTGAGCTCGATGAGTAGGGCGGGACACGTGGTATCCTGTCTGAATATGGGGGGACCATCCTCCAAGGCTAAATACTCCTGACTGACCGATAGTGAACCAGTACCGTGAGGGAAAGGCGAAAAGAACCCCGGCGAGGGGAGTGAAAAAGAACCTGAAACCGTGTACGTACAAGCAGTGGGAGCCTCTTAATGGGGTGACTGCGTACCTTTTGTATAATGGGTCAGCGACTTATATTCTGTAGCAAGGTTAACCGAATAGGGGAGCCGAAGGGAAACCGAGTCTTAACTGGGCGTTAAGTTGCAGGGTATAGACCCGAAACCCGGTGATCTAGCCATGGGCAGGTTGAAGGTTGGGTAACACTAACTGGAGGACCGAACCGACTAATGTTGAAAAATTAGCGGATGACTTGTGGCTGGGGGTGAAAGGCCAATCAAACCGGGAGATAGCTGGTTCTCCCCGAAAGCTATTTAGGTAGCGCCTCGTGAATTCATCTCCGGGGGTAGAGCACTGTTTCGGCAAGGGGGTCATCCCGACTTACCAACCCGATGCAAACTGCGAATACCGGAGAATGTTATCACGGGAGACACACGGCGGGTGCTAACGTCCGTCGTGAAGAGGGAAACAACCCAGACCGCCAGCTAAGGTCCCAAAGTCATGGTTAAGTGGGAAACGATGTGGGAAGGCCCAGACAGCCAGGATGTTGGCTTAGAAGCAGCCATCATTTAAAGAAAGCGTAATAGCTCACTGGTCGAGTCGGCCTGCGCGGAAGATGTAACGGGGCTAAACCATGCACCGAAGCTGCGGCAGCGAC
>NZ_JBJQKY010000068.1:0-1205 GCF_046486595.1 Escherichia sp. WS3063 | reverse complement strand
AAGAATTTATTCGCTTTGTGAAAGGCGAGATCATCAAGTCAGTTGGTAAATGATGTCTAACAATTCGTTCAAGCCGACCGCGCTACGCGCGGCGGCTTAACTCCGGCGTTGTGCTGACGAAAAAAAACAAAAATCTGCGTATACCTTTCCTCATAATCTGTGGCTTCAATAAAAGGATATTTCTATGCTTCAACTGAAAATGATCGAACTCTTCAAGGAAGGTTGTCATGAGGATGCACGAATAATCGCGGCATTGATGTTCGGCTCATTTGCTATCGGAGAGGGTGACGAGTTCTCTGATATCGAATTCGCAGTGTTCATCCAGGATGACCATTTTGAAAATTTCGATCAGCGCTCGTGGCTTAATGCCGTAAGTCCGGTTGCTGCTTACTTTCCGGACGACTTCGGCCACCACACCGCACTTTTTGAAAACGGCATTCGCGGTGAATTCCATTTCATGCGAAAATCGGACATACCGGTCATTTCCACTTGGCAAGGCTATGGGTGGTTTCCCTCGCTTGAGGCGGCTGTTTTGTTGGACCGATCAGGAGAGTTGTCAAGGTACGCAAGCGCTCTCGTGGGCGGTCCCCCGATACGTGAAGGCGCGCCGCTGGTGGAAGGGCTTGTGTTGAACCTCATCAGCCTGATGCTCTTTGGGGCCAATCTTTTAAATCGGGGAGAGTACGCTCGCGCCTGGGCTTTGCTCAGCAAAGCACATGAAAACCTACTCAAGCTGGTTCGACTCCACGAAGGGGCAACAGACCACTGGCCGACACCTTCACGCGCGCTCGAAAAGGATATCTCGGAGGACTCGTATAATCGCTATCTGGCATGCACAAGCAGTGCAGAACCAAGAGCACTATGTGCAGCCTATCATCAAACGTGGACGTGGAGTCTCGAATTGTTCAAGAGCGTGACAGAACCTCTGAATATCGAGCTTCCGAGAACTGTAATTGCGCAGGCAAAAAGGTTGCTCAATGAGTCTGCGACGCCGCACAACAAGTAAATCCAGCGGACGCATAAAAACGCGCCGCTGATTTTGACGTTAGATGCACTAAGCACATAATTGCTCACAGCCAAACTATCAGGTCAAGTGGCACTGTTGCAAATAGTCGGTGGTGATAAACTTATCATCCCCTTTTGCTGATGGAGCTGCACATGAACCCATTCAAAGGCCGGCATTTTCAGCGTGACATCATTCTGTG
>NZ_JBJQKY010000067.1:0-1258 GCF_046486595.1 Escherichia sp. WS3063 | reverse complement strand
TGTAGTGGTCAAGTAATATTGGCCACGGTTTTACAGTAAAAACGGTATCTGTTCTCTGATTCTTCCGGCGTCAACCCACCGTTGTAATGGTGAGGCCTGACGCTATTGTAATAATTCAGGATATAACCGCTAATTTGTTGCCGGGCCTCGTCCTTGCCTACGTAACCATCCGTCGGCACCCATTCTGTTTTCAGACTGCGGAAGAAGCGTTCCATAGGACTGTTATCCCAGCAGTTTCCCCGTCGGCTGACACTTTGCTTTATCCTGTAACGCCAGAGAAGCTGTTGATATTTCAGTCCTGTATACTGACTTCCCTGGTCGCTATGGAACATGACGTCCCGCGGCTGACCACGCACCTCATACGCCATCCGCAAGGCACTGCTTATCAGTGCAGTATCGGCATTCGCTGACAGGCTCCAGCCGATAACCCTGCGGGCAAAAAGATCCATGACGACCGCCAGATAGCACCAGCGATTTCCTGCCCAGATATACGTAATATCTCCGCACCATACCCTGTCTGGCTCCGGTACAGCGAACTGACGCTCGAGCAGATTCGGCAAACACGTATGCTCCTGACAGGCATTTTTGTATTGATGTTTTCCGGGCTGACAACTGCTCAGGTTCAGGTATTTCATCAGCCGTCCGGCACGATAACGGCTCATCGGGACGCCGTTTTGGGTCAGCATTTCAGCCAGCGTGCGCGCGCCTGCAGAGCCCCGGCTCTGGTTCCATGCCCGGCGTATTTCGCTGCACAACCTGACGCGAGCCGAATTAACCGTATCGCGTCGTTTTCGCCAGTACCGGTAACTGCTACGGTGTATTCCCAGTGCGGAACAGAGGCTGACAACTGAGTGGCTGTCACTCAGTCTGGAAACTATCGTAAACCGTTCAGTGAGTCGGACATCAAGAGCGCGGTAGCCTTTTTTAATATCGTATTTTGTTCCTCCAGTCGGCGAACCTGCTTTTCCAGCTCGCGAATACGTTGCTGTTCAGGGGTAATGGGTGTTGCAGAAGGCGCAATACCTTGGCGCTCTCGCCTGAGCTGACGTACCCAGCTCTCAAGCGTGGTAGAACCGACATTCATCGCCTCACTGGCTTGTCGATACGAATAGCCCTTATCAACAATCAGCTGTGCACATTCCAGCCTGAACTCAGGGGTGAAAGTACGTTTGGTTTTCTTGTTCATTAAGTCACCTGTTTTGTGTTGAGGTGAGAATATCACCTTTAATCAGGTGGCCAAATTTACTGTGCCACTACA
>NZ_JBJQKY010000066.1:0-1310 GCF_046486595.1 Escherichia sp. WS3063 | reverse complement strand
TGAACCGCCCCGGGAATCCTGGAGACTAAACTCCCTGAGAAAGAGGTAAACAGGATGACTAAAAATACTCGTTTTTCCCCCGAAGTCCGTCAGAGGGCGATTCGTATGGTTCTGGAAAGTCAGGGCGAATATGACTCACAGTGGGCGGCAATTTGTTCCATTGCCCCAAAGATTGGCTGTACACCGGAGACTCTGCGTGTCTGGGTACGCCAGCATGAGCGGGATACCGGAGGCGGTGATGGCGGGCTCACCACCGCTGAACGTCAGCGTCTGAAAGAGCTGGAACGTGAAAATCGTGAACTGCGCCGCAGTAACGATATCCTTCGCCAGGCTTCCGCTTATTTTGCGAAGGCGGAGTTCGACCGCCTCTGGAAAAAATGATGCCACTGCTGGATAAGCTGCGTGAGCAGTACGGGGTCGGACCGCTATGCAGCGAACTGCATATTGCCCCGTCAACGTATTACCACTGTCAGCAACAGCGACATCATCCGGATAAACGCAGTGCCCGTGCGCAGCGCGATGACTGGCTGAAGAAAGAGATACAGCGCGTATACGATGAAAATCATCAGGTGTACGGTGTGCGTAAAGTCTGGCGTCAGTTGTTACGGGAAGGTATCAGAGTGGCCAGATGCACTGTGGCACGTCTCATGGCGGTTATGGGACTTGCCGGTGTTCTCCGGGGTAAAAAGGTCCGTACGACCATCAGCCGGAAAGCCGTTGCCGCAGGCGACCGCGTAAACCGTCAGTTCGTGGCAGAACGACCTGACCAGCTGTGGGTGGCTGATTTTACTTACGTCAGCACATGGCGGGGCTTCGTCTATGTGGCGTTCATCATTGATGTGTTTGCCGGATACATCGTGGGGTGGCGGGTCTCATCGTCTATGGAAACGACATTCGTGCTGGATGCTCTGGAGCAGGCGTTATGGGCCCGTCAACCGTCCGGCACAGTCCATCACAGTGATAAAGGTTCTCAGTATGTATCGCTGGCCTACACACAGCGGCTTAAGGAAGCCGGATTACTGGCATCAACAGGAAGTACTGGTGACTCGTATGACAACGCGATGGCGGAGAGCATCAATGGCCTTTACAAAGCGGAGGTAATACACCGTAAGAGCTGGAAAAACCGGACAGAAGTGGAGCTGGCCACACTCACGTGGGTGGACTGGTATAACAATCGACGATTGCTGGAAAGGCTGGGCCATATCCCACCGGCAGAAGCAGAAAAAGCTTATTATGCTTCCATCGGAAACGATGATCTGGCAGCCTGAGTTCACAGATAAAACACTCTCCAGGAAACCCGGGGCGGTTCA
>NZ_JBJQKY010000065.1:0-1407 GCF_046486595.1 Escherichia sp. WS3063 | reverse complement strand
CTCACTGTCCAGCACCGGCGTACTGTTCAGCAGCACGCTTTTTAATCCATCCACCGGACCTTCAACCGGCCCTTCGCTGATGGCATCGATCACACTCAGCAGCTGCGTGGATTTCAGGTTGTCCTTCGCTTCGCGCGGGGTATGCCCCTTACTGCTTCCTTTACCCATTCCTCACACTCCATAAACAACAAAGCCGCCCAAAAGGCGGCTCATGAGTTACAGCAGGATTAACTATTATTTACATGCATTAACACTATCAGCAAAAATTTTTGGCGTTAATGCTGGTACACGTTCATAAAGAGTAAAACTACTGCCATTTCCTGCTTTTTTGATATCAAGCACAACATCATATCCCCCCATAGCCTGTGGAACTAAAAGGCTTACCCCATTCTCAATAGGAAGGGATGTTATAGGTGTTCCATTACCAGCCCATTGTCTGGATATGCAGCCTGACAATTCATCAATATTTTTTAATGAATTACCTTCCATTACAGGTTTTCCGGATTTTACGTAATCCAAAGATTTACATCCTGTTAAGGCAATAATCGTGCAGAATAAAATCGTTTTGTTCATATAGCTAACCAATAGAATAATTATCAGTGTTCGATATAAATATTAAATCAGTTAGAACATGAGTAAATAATATTACCGCCCAATTACCACAACCTGACCACCATCCCCTTCATCTGCCGTGCTGATCTCCTGAGATGCCACACGTGACCCCACGCGCATTTCACCGTACAGAACAGGCAGGACATTGCCCTGGGCAACCATGTTATCCAGTGAGGAGAAATAGGTGTTCTGTTTGCCGTTATCCGTTGTCTGTGTACGTGGAGTTTTGGGTTTAGGGGCCAGCATCTGTGCGACACCACCAAGCGTCATCGCTGCCCCCATAGAAAAGAGAATGTCACTGAAAGCGATACTGATTCCTGGCATCCAGATTGCCGTAGCAATCAGCGCCGCACCCAGCACTGCCTGAAAAACACCACCACTTTTGGCACCCGCCAGACGCGGTACGATGTGGATCACGGCACCATTTGCCAGCGGCTCATTAAGACGGGATGATAATTCGGTTTCTCCTGCATCCCGCCCGGCAATCCGTACCTGATACCAGCCATCGCTCAGTTTCTGACGAAACGCCGGGAGCTGTGTGGCCAGTGCCCGGATGGCTTCAGCCCCCGTTTTCACACGAAGGTCGATGCGGCGGCCAAATCGTTGCAAATCCCCGTAAAGGCAGATGCGTGCCATGCCCGGTGACGCCAGAGGGAGTGTGTGCGTCGCTGCCATTTGTCGGTGTACCTCTCTCGTTTGCTCAGTTGTTCAGGAATATGGTGCAGCAGCTCGCCATCACCACAGTAAATGGCGGCATGATTCGGCACCGATGAACCAAAACAGCACAGCAGCACA
>NZ_JBJQKY010000064.1:0-1862 GCF_046486595.1 Escherichia sp. WS3063 | reverse complement strand
CGTGCAGCATGTACCGGAAAAAGAAGCCATCGTGGATAACGGGGCGCACTTTGACGGCGACCAGAGCGGCACGGTGAATGGTGTCACGCCGCCAGCGGTGCAGCACCTGACCGCCGAAGTCACCGCAGACAGCGGGGAATACCAGGTGCTGGCGCGCTGGGATACGCCGAAGGTGGTGAAGGGCGTGAGCTTTATGCTTCGCCTGACCGTGGCAGCGGATGACGGCAGTGAGCGGCTGGTCAGCACGGCCCGGACGACGGAAACCACATACCGCTTCAGGCAGCTGGCTCTGGGAAATTACAGTCTGACAGTCCGGGCGGTAAATGCGTGGGGGCAGCAGGGCGATCCGGCGTCGGTATCGTTCCGGATTGCCGCACCGGCAGCGCCATCGCGGATTGAGCTGACGCCGGGCTATTTTCAGATAACCGCCACGCCGCATCTTGCGGTTTATGATCCGACGGTACAGTTTGAGTTCTGGTTCTCGGAAAATCGGATTGCGGATATCAGGCAGGTTGAAACCAGCGCGCGTTATCTTGGCACGGCGCTGTACTGGATAGCTGCCAGTATCAATATCAAACCGGGCCATGATTATTATTTTTACATCCGCAGTGTGAACACCGTTGGCAAATCGGCATTTGTGGAGGCTGTTGGCCAGCCGAGTGATGATGCATCCGGCTATCTGGATTTTTTCAAAGGCGAGATAGGGAAAAGCCATCTGGCTCAGGAGCTGTGGACGCAGATTGATAACGGTCAGCTTGCGCCGGACCTGGCTGAAATCAGGACGTCCATTACGAATGTCAGCAATGAAATCACGCAGACCGTCAATAAAAAACTGGAAAATCAGAGTGCGGCAATCCAGCAGATACAGAAAGTTCAGGTTGATACAAATAATAACCTGAACAGCATGTGGGCTGTGAAGCTGCAGCAGATGCAGGACGGACGCCTTTATATCGCGGGTATTGGTGCCGGTATTGAGAACACCCCTGACGGCATGCAGAGTCAGGTGCTGCTGGCGGCGGACAGGATTGCGATGGTTAATCCTGCGAATGGCAACACAAAGCCGATGTTTGTTGGTCAGGGCGATCAGATATTCATGAACGAAGTGTTCCTGAAATATCTGACGGCTCCCACCATTACCAGCGGCGGTAATCCTCCGGCATTTTCCCTGACACCGGACGGGCGGCTGACGGCGAAAAATGCCGATATCAGCGGTAACGTGAATGCGAACTCCGGGACGCTCAACAACGTCACGATTAACGAGAACTGCCGGGTTCTGGGAAAACTGTCCGCGAACCAGATTGAAGGCGATCTCGTTAAAACAGTGGGTAAAGCTTTCCCCCGGGACTCCCGAGCACCGGAGCGGTGGCCATCAGGGACCATTACCGTCAGGGTTTATGACGATCAGCCGTTTGACCGGCAAATTGTTATTCCGGCGGTGGCATTCAGTGGCGCTAAGCATGAGAGAGAGCATACTGATATTTACTCCTCATGCCGTCTGATAGTGCGGAAAAACGGTGCTGAAATTTATAACCGTACCGCGCTGGATAATACGCTGATTTACAGTGGCGTTATTGATATGCCTGCCGGTCACGGTCACATGACACTGGAGTTTTCGGTGTCAGCATGGCTGGTAAATGGCTGGTATCCCACAGCAAGTATCAGCGATTTGCTGGTTGTTGTGATGAAGAAAGCCACTGCAGGCATCACGATTAGCTGAATTTTATAACCCAGATACGGGCACCAGAAATGGTGCCTTTTTTATTGCAGAAAAGCGAGAGGTAATTATGCGTAAATTATGTGCTGTTATTCTGTCCGCAGTAGTCTGGCTGGTTGCCGCTGGTACGCCAGCGAGCGCAGCAGAG
>NZ_JBJQKY010000063.1:0-1889 GCF_046486595.1 Escherichia sp. WS3063 | reverse complement strand
GGCGAACAAACGATGCTCGCCTTCCAGAAAACCGAGGATGCGAACCACTTCATCCGGGGTCAGCACCACCGGCAAGCGCCG
The DNA here is from genome assembly GCF_046486595.1 of Escherichia sp. WS3063. Lineage (NCBI taxonomy): Bacteria > Pseudomonadati > Pseudomonadota > Gammaproteobacteria > Enterobacterales > Enterobacteriaceae > Escherichia > Escherichia sp. WS3063. The sequence goes on along the minus strand of NZ_JBJQKY010000063.1, from coordinate 1,808 downwards.
CGACGGCCGAGGTCTTCCGATCTCCTGAAGCCAGGGCAGATCCGTGCACAGCACCTTGCCGTAGAAGAACAGCAAGGCCGCCAATGCCTGACGATGCGTGGAGACCGAAACCTTGCGCTCGTTCGCCAGCCAGGACAGAAATGCCTCGACTTCGCTGCTGCCCAAGGTTGCCGGGTGACGCACACCGTGGAAACGGATGAAGGCACGAACCCAGTGGACATAAGCCTGTTCGGTTGGTAAGCTGTAATGCAAGTAGCGTATGCGCTCACGCAACTGGTCCAGAACCTTGACCGAACGCAGCGGTGGTAACGGCGCAGTGGCGGTTTTCATGGCTTGTTATGACTGTTTTTTTGTACAGTCTATGCCTCGGGCATCCAAGCAGCAAGCGCGTTACGCCGTGGGTCGATGTTTGATGTTATGGAGCAGCAACGATGTTACGCAGCAGGGCAGTCGCCCTAAAACAAAGTTAGCCATATGAACTCGGAATCAGTACGCATTTATCTCGTTGCTGCGATGGGAGCCAATCGGGTTATTGGCAATGGTCCTAATATCCCCTGGAAAATTCCGGGTGAGCAGAAGATTTTTCGCAGACTCACTGAGGGAAAAGTCGTTGTCATGGGGCGAAAGACCTTTGAGTCTATCGGCAAGCCTCTACCGAACCGTCACACATTGGTAATCTCACGCCAAGCTAACTACCGCGCCACTGGCTGCGTAGTTGTTTCAACGCTGTCGCACGCTATCGCTTTGGCATCCGAACTCGGCAATGAACTCTACGTCGCGGGCGGAGCTGAGATATACACTCTGGCACTACCTCACGCCCACGGCGTGTTTCTATCTGAGGTACATCAAACCTTCGAGGGTGACGCCTTCTTCCCAATGCTCAACGAAACAGAATTCGAGCTTGTCTCAACCGAAACCATTCAAGCTGTAATTCCGTACACCCACTCCGTTTATGCGCGTCGAAACGGCTAACCATTCCGTCAACGGGACGCCAAAATGCTGCGCATTTTGGTTCCCTCCGCTGCGCTCCGGCTCTCGTTACGTCCAACGTTAGCACCACTGAAACCCAGCTTTATTTAGCTCATGTTTATTCAAACGGCATTTAGCTTTTCAGGCGTTATTCAGTGCCTGTTTTGCCTTTTTTCCGGGCTTCGCCTGCATGGGCTGCGCAGGTTTTCAGTCTTTTTGGCCTCTAGCCCTTGCGTAGCAAGCGCAAGCAGCTATCGTTTTTGCAGTGCTGTGCCGCCTCGGTGGCGCAGCGTTTTTTCACGGTTAGCGCCCGTCGCCAAATTCAAGTTATCCGTTTTGGCTTCTGGTTCTAACATTTCGGTCAAGCCGACCCGCATTCTGCGGTCGGCTTACCTCGCCCGTTAGACATCATGAGGGAAGCGGTGACCATCGAAATTTCGAACCAACTATCAGAGGTGCTAAGCGTCATTGAGCGCCATCTGGAATCAACGTTGCTGGCCGTGCATTTGTACGGCTCCGCAGTGGATGGCGGCCTGAAGCCATACAGCGATATTGATTTGTTGGTTACTGTGGCCGTAAAGCTTGATGAAACGACGCGGCGAGCATTGCTCAATGATCTTATGGAGGCTTCGGCTTTCCCTGGCGAGAGCGAGACGCTCCGCGCTATAGAAGTCACCCTTGTCGTGCATGACGACATCATCCCGTGGCGTTATCCGGCTAAGCGCGAGCTGCAATTTGGAGAATGGCAGCGCAATGACATTCTTGCGGGTATCTTCGAGCCAGCCATGATCGACATTGATCTAGCTATCCTGCTTACAAAAGCAAGAGAACATAGCGTT
>NZ_JBJQKY010000062.1:0-2422 GCF_046486595.1 Escherichia sp. WS3063 | reverse complement strand
TGGCGGGCGCGTGCTGGCGGTGAACAGCCAGACCCGGACGCTGACGCTCGACCGTGAAATCACGCTGCCATCCTCCGGTACCACGCTGATAAGCCTGGTTGACGGGCAGGGCAATCCGGTCAGCGTGGAAGTCCAGTCCGTCACCGACGGCGTGAAGGTGAAAGTGAGCCGGTTTCCTGACGGGATAGCCGAATACAGCGTGTGGGGGCTGAAGCTGCCGACGCTGCGCCAGCGCCTGTTCCGCTGCGTGAGTATCCGTGAGAACGACGACGGCACGTATGCCATCACCGCCGTGCAGCATGTACCGGAAAAAGAAGCCATCGTGGATAACGGGGCGCACTTTGACGGCGACCAGAGCGGCACGGTGAATGGTGTCACGCCGCCAGCGGTGCAGCACCTGACTGCCGAAGTCACCGCAGACAGCGGGGAGTATCAGGTACTGGCCCGCTGGGACACGCCGAAGGTGGTGAAGGGCGTGAGTTTCATGCTTCGCCTGACCGTGGCAGCGGATGACGGCAGTGAGCGGCTGGTCAGCACGGCCCGGACGGCGGAAACCACATACCGCTTCACGCAACTGGCGCTGGGGAACTACAGGCTGACAGTCCGGGCGGTAAATGCGTGGGGACAGCAGGGCGATCCTGCATCGGTATCGTTCCGGATTGCCGCACCGGCAGCGCCGTCACAGATTGAGCTGACGCCGGGCTATTTTCAGATCACCGCCACGCCGCATCTTGCCGTTTATGACCCGACGGTACAGTTTGAGTTCTGGTTCTCGGAAAAGCGGATTGCGGATATCAGACAGGTTGAAACCACAGCGCGCTATCTTGGCACGGCGCTGTACTGGATAGCTGCCAGTATCAATATCAGGCCGGGCCATGATTATTATTTTTACATCCGCAGTGTGAACACCGTTGGCAAATCGGCATTCGTGGAGGCTGTTGGCCAGCCGAGTGATGATGCATCCGGCTATCTGGATTTTTTCAAAGGAGAGATAGGGAAAACCCATCTGGCTCAGGAGTTGTGGACGCAGATTGATAACGGTCAGCTTGCGCCTGACCTGGCGGAAATCAGAACGTCCATCACGGATGTCAGTAATGAAATCACGCAGACCGTCAATAAGAAACTGGAAGACCAGAGTGCAGCGATCCAGCAGATACAGAAGGTTCAGGTTGATACAAATAATAACCTGAACAGCATGTGGGCTGTGAAGCTGCAGCAGATGCAGGACGGACGCCTTTATATCGCGGGTATTGGTGCCGGTATTGAAAACACCCCTGACGGCATGCAGAGTCAGGTGCTGCTGGCGGCAGACAGGATTGCGATGATTAATCCTGCGAATGGCAACACAAAGCCGATGTTTGTTGGTCAGGGCGATCAGATATTCATGAACGAAGTGTTCCTGAAATACCTGACGGCTCCCACCATTACCAGCGGCGGTAATCCTCCGGCATTTTCCCTGACACCGGACGGGCGGCTGACGGCGAAAAATGCCGATATCAGCGGTAACGTGAATGCGAACTCCGGGACGCTCAACAATGTCACGATTAATCAGAACTGCCGGATTCTGGGAAAACTGTCAGCCAACCAGATTGAAGGCGATATTGTTAAAACGGTGGGCAAAGCTTTCCCCCGGGACTCCCGTGCACCGGAGCGGTGGCCATCAGGAACCATTACCGTCAGGGTTTATGACGATCAGCCGTTTGACCGGCAAATTGTTATCCCGGCGGTGGCATTCAGTGGCGCTAAACATGAGCAAGATCATACTGATATCTACTCCTCATGCCGTCTGATAGTACGAAAAAACGGTGCTGAAATTTATAACCGAACGGCTCTGGATAATACGCTGATATATACGGGTGTTATTGATATGCCTGCAGGCAGTGGTGTCATGACACTGGAATTTTCTGTATCGGCATGGCTGGTAAATGGCTGGTATCCCACAGCAAGTATCAGCGATTTGCTGGTTGTGGTGATGAAGAAAGCCACCGCAGGCATCAGTATCAGCTGAATTTTATAACCCCAATATGGGCGTCAGAAATGACGCCTTTTTTATTGCAGAAAAGCGAGAGGTAATTATGCGTAAATTATGTGCTGTTATTCTGTCCGCAGTAGTCTGGCTGGTTGCCGCTGGTACGCCAGCGAGCGCAGCAGAGCATCAGTCCACACTAAGCGCCGGGTATCTTCAGACCCATACTGATATGCCAGGCAGTGATGACCTGAAGGGCATTAACGTGAAATACCGTTATGAATTTACGGACACGCTGGGGCTGGTGACGTCATTCAGTTATGCCAATGCCAAAGATGAGCAAAAAACGCATTACAGCGATACCCGCTGGCATGAAGATTCAGTGCGTAACCGCTGGTTCAGCATGATGGCGGGGCCATCTGTACGCGTGAATGAATGGTTCAGTGCTTATGCGAT
>NZ_JBJQKY010000061.1:0-2833 GCF_046486595.1 Escherichia sp. WS3063 | reverse complement strand
GTTATGACAGCCCGCCGGTTCAGGCGGGCTTTTTTGTGGAGTGGATATGGCAGCAGTAAAAATCTCAGGTGTGCTGAAAGATGGTGCGGGAAAACCAATACAGAACTGCACCATTCAGCTCAAAGCAAAACGTAACAGCACCACGGTTGTGGTGAACACGGTGGCCTCAGAAAATCCGGATGAAGCCGGACGTTACAGCATGGATGTCGAGTATGGCCAGTACAGCGTTATCCTGCTGGTTGAAGGTTTTCCGCCTTCACATGCCGGGGCCATCACCGTGTATGAGGATTCTAAGCCGGGGACATTGAATGATTTTCTGGGCGCTGCAACAGAAGATGATGTTCGTCCGGAGGCACTGTATCGTTTTGAAAAGATGGTGGAAGAGGTGGCACGCAACGCTGAAGCCGCCTCTCAGAGCGCAGCGGCAGCAAAGAAATCAGAAACAGCAGCGGCATCGTCCAGGAACGCGGCGAAAACATCAGAGACGAATGCAGGTAACAGCGCGAAAGCGGCAGCTTCTTCAAAAACAGCCGCACAAAATGCAGCAACAGCGGCAGAACGTTCAGAGACAAATGCCCGTGCGTCAGAGGAAGCCTCCGCAGGCAGTGAAGAGGCTTCCCGCCGTAATGCAGAGTCAGCCGCTGAGAATGCCGGAATCGCCACCACAAAAGCGCGGGAGGCCGCAGCAGACGCAACAACGGCCGGGCAGAAAAAGGATGAGGCTCTGTCGGCAGCGACACGAGCTGAAAAGGCGGCAGACCGCGCAGAAGCCGCAGCGGAAGTGACTGCAGAGCCCTATGTGAATATAGTGCCGCCGCTGCCTGATGTGTGGATACCGTTTAACGATTCACTGGATATGATTACGGGTTTTTCGCCATCATATAAAAAGATTGTTATAGGTGACGATGAAATAACAATGCCAGGCGACAAGATTGTTAAGTTTAAACGTGCTTCAACAGCAACGTATATTAATAAGTCCGGCCAACTCAAGCTTGCTGAAGTTGATGAACCGCGATTTGAGCGCGATGGCTTATTGATTGAAGGACAGAGGACAAATTATCTGAGGAACTCAAATAAACCAGACTCATGGACTGTTCATTCCGCACTGAATAAAACATTTGGCACTGATAAACGGGGGTTCAATTATGCCACGGTGACACCCACGGAAAGTATAGTGGGAACAACAGGTGGCTATACTGTGCATGGTGTGGTTGCAGCAGACAGATTCCCGCTGGCAAGTGGTGAATGTTTCACTTTTTCGTGCCGGGTTAAAGGCGCTAAAGCACGATGCAGGTTAAGAGTTTCAGTTATTATTGGTGGAACAGATACCTTCTCTGCTGACTCTTATCTTGATCTGGATACCCGGATTGCAACAGTAAGCGGTAATACATCCCTTATAACGGCCAAAGCTGAACAACAGGGTGAGTGGACTTACTATGAGTCCACTTATACAGCTAATACGGATATTGATACCGTTAACTGTGCTTTTTATATGTCAAACAAAATAAGTAATGAGCCATTCTATGATGACTCAACATTAACCATGACGACGCCGCAAATTGAACTGGGCAATACGGCATCGTCATTTATTGTAACTACAATGCCAACAACACGCGCAAGTGATGTAGTTACTATCCCATCGCAGAATAACCTGTCAACAAGGCCTTTTACGGTATTGTGCGAAGTAAGCAGGAGCTGGAGTACACCGCCCAATGTTGCGCCAAGGATATTTGATGTTGGAGGGCACCGTATTGATGATAATTATTTATCGCTGGGGTTTGTTTCAACAGGAAAGATAAGCGCCAACGTAGGAATGGTTCAGCCACAAATTGCCTCAGATGGAGAAAGGTTCATTGTGGGTGTGAGAGCTAAATCTGATTTATCAGTAAATGCAATATGCAATGGTAATTATACAACAAACCTTAATGGTAAAATATTTGGAATTACAGCAACATCGTACCGGTTTGGTGGGCAGACCGCAGCAGGAACGCGTCATTTGTTTGGACACATCAGAAATTTCAGAGTCTGGTTTAAAGAATTAAATGACAGGCAAATCAAGGAGGCAGTATGAAAGATTTAACTTTGAAATTTCCTGGTAACAGAGAGTTTAAATCCTTCCTGTCATCTCTTGACTGGGAGGAGGATGAAGACCTCCAGAATAAACTGTTAGTCGATGAAATTGGTTTCACCTACACAGAAACAGGGGTAACAGAAGAGGGAGAACCTGTCTGTGTCCGGAATGACGGTTATTTTGTCAACATTCGCATTCTTGATGACTTGTTTGATGTTTCTGTATTCTCTGATTATGTCGTGGAGCTGGAAACACCGCTTCGGGAATGGAGCTGAAAGGAGGAAATAATGGATATAAGCCCCTTACTTCATGCACTTTGTGCTGTGGCTGCGCAGATACTGGTTGGTCTTTTTACCGGAAACTGGGCTTACGGAGCGATAGCCGGTTGTACGTTCTTCATTGCGCGTGAACATACCCAGGCAGAATATCGCTGGATTGAAATGTCGGGCATGGCAAGCGAATGAATATGCCGTGGTGGGGCGGTTTTGATACACGTGCATGGGATGTGGCAAGCCTGATGGATTTTGCTGTGCCGGTGGTGGCGTGTCTGCTGGTCTGGCTGTTGGTTAATCGTGGGTGAAAAAAGGTGAGCTGTATATGCAACGGAGGAAGAAACCCCGTTGCTGGAAGCCTGGAAAAAGTATCGGATGCTGCTGAACCGTGTTGATACATCAACTGCACCTGATATTGAGTGGCCTACGAACCCTGTCAGGGAGTAATCATTGGGATTATGCCGCAGCACGTCTTAAGCAAGAACGTGCT
>NZ_JBJQKY010000060.1:0-3134 GCF_046486595.1 Escherichia sp. WS3063 | reverse complement strand
TTTATTATGGTGATCCCCTGGGCGAAATGCGCCTGGTAAGCAGAGTTTTTGAAATGTAAGGCCTTTGAATAAGACAAAAGGCTGCCTCATCGCTAACTTTGCAACAGTGCCATGTTCCTGTTATGGCTTATGTTCAAGAAAGCATTGCCCCTGAAATGATGGGCAAGGTGTTTTCCCTTTTGATGACCGCCATGACTCTTTCTATGCCGATAGGCTTACTTGTTGCAGGTCCGGTTGTTGAGGTTATAGGTGTTAATACATGGTTTTTCTGGTCTGGTGTTGCGTTGATAGTAAACGCTGTTCTCTGCCGCATTCTGACACGACGCTATGACAAAGTAACAATGAAACCGCAAGTGGACTGAAAAAAGGACCGGGTTGATGATAATTTGTAGTGGTGAGCTTCTGGGAGTACAAAACAAAGTGCTCAAAATTGTCGGGCTCATGGCGTTTAACGGTATTAATTTCGCTTATAATAATCTTTCTATAATAGCCTAAAGGAGAATATCTATGATACCTAATAGCGAAAATAAAAGAGTATGGTTTATTACCGGAGCAAGCAAGGGGCTTGGCTATGCTTTTACATGCGCCGCCTTGAAAGCCGGGGATAAAGTTGTTGCAGTTGCAAGGACTATCGATAATTTGGCGAAGCTAGAAGAAACATATCAAGAGAGCTTACTGCCATTAAACCTCGATGTTACAGATAGGGAGGCTGTTTTTTCTACGGTTGAAACAGCAGTTAAACATTTCGGTAGGCTTGATATTGTTGTTAATAATGCGGGTATCATGACTATGGGTATGATTGAAGAACTAAACGAATCCGATGCTCGGAAACTAATGGACACAAACTTTTTTGGAGCTCTTTGGGTTTGTCAGGCAGTGATGCCCTATTTGAGGTCGCAGCGTTCTGGACATATCATACAGATTACAAGCATTGGCGCTATTATCTCGGGTCCGATGTCTGGTATTTACAGTGCAAGTAAATTTGCGCTGGAAGGAATGAGTGAAGCCTTAGCAAAAGAAGCGGAACATTTCGGAGTGAAACTCACTATGGTGGAACCAGGAGGATATTGGACAGATTTATACACTTCGATGAGTTACAGCAATCCATTAGATTCATACGGTACACTGCGCGATGAGCTGGCGAAACAGTATTCCGAAGATTCGGTCGATAGTGATCCTTCCTTGGCAGCGGAAGCCCTTATGAAATTAGTAGCCAGCAATAATCCGCCTTTGAGGCTTATCCTTGGCAGCATGGTATACGATTTGGCGATGGATACCTTAAAAGCACGGATGGCTACCTGGGAAGAATGGGAAGCTGTTAGCCGTGCATCAGAAAAGGCTATTCCTGCACCGGAGAGATATGGAGTATAATACCAAACATGGTTTTTGAGGCAAGGACGAAACTATCATGAAAATTGAAATTATGGAATATAACCCGGATTGGACAAAGAATTTTGAAGAAGAGAAAATAAAATTGCTCCATTTTTTCGGTTCTCATGCCGTAGCCATTGAACATATCGGAAGCACGGCGATACCCAATCAACGGGCGAAACCGGTTATAGATATATTTATTGGCGTTTCGCCTTTTGCTGAACTACCTTTTATCAGCGCATTTTTAATGCAAAGGAGTATCACCACACTCCGACAGATATGACAGGCAGATATTTGTTTGCAAAATATACAAATGAAGTTTGGACCCATAATCTTCTTGCTTTGGTGTAGGTATAATACCCAAAAACGAAGTTTATGCGGAACAGGATAACACCTCGAAATCGGAGTTTATATGGCTTCGTGGGGGAGTTATGTGTTTGAGCTTTGTCGCATTAACGCGAATCAGGGGTTGACGGCAGAAATAGACTGGAATTACACTTCTTGGAGTCGGCGTTGCCGGAAAATTCTGATTGGATTAGTTGTTCGGGGTGCGAAAACAGTCGTAGTTCGGGGAAAAAACCGAATTTTGACCCAAAACCGCGAAAAACTCGAAATGACAGTTCCTATCAGTTTTCATAATGAATTAAAACAAAAAAATTAGGCTGCAAAGATAGGGAAAATGTGTCAATTTGCGTAAGTGATAATTAGTCAATTAAGATAAATGCTACTTTTGTAATCAAAGCAAAATGATATGAGCAAGATTTTTGGAATCGTAAATATAACCACCGATAGTTTTTCCGATGGAGGACTTTATTTAGATACAGATAAGGCAATTGAGCATGCTCTGCATTTGGTTGAAGATGGAGCAGATGTGATTGATTTGGGAGCCGCTTCCAGTAATCCTGATACAACTGAAGTGGGCGTTGTGGAAGAAATCAAAAGACTCAAACCTGTCATTAAGGCTTTAAAAGAAAAAGGCATTTCTATTTCTGTTGATACATTTAAACCTGAGGTTCAGAGTTTTTGCATAGAACAAAAGGTTGATTTTATTAATGATATTCAAGGTTTTCCTTATCCTGAGATTTATTCAGGCTTGGCAAAGTCAGATTGCAAACTTGTGTTGATGCACTCCGTTCAGCGAATTGGTGCAGCTACTAAAGTTGAAACGAATCCGGAAGAGGTTTTTACTTCCATGATGGAATTTTTTAAAGAAAGAATTGCTGCTTTAGTTGAGGCTGGTGTAAAGCGTGAACGAATTATTCTTGATCCGGGTATGGGCTTCTTTTTAGGCTCTAATCCAGAAACATCTATTCTTGTTTTGAAGCGTTTCCCTGAAATTCAAGAAGCTTTTAATTTGCAAGTAATGATTGCAGTGTCACGGAAATCATTCTTAGGTAAAATAACTGGAACCGATGTGAAATCTCGTTTAGCACCAACTCTTGCAGCAGAAATGTATGCATACAAAAAAGGTGCAGATTATCTCCGCACCCATGATGTTAAGTCTTTATCAGATGCCTTGAAAATATCCAAAGCCCTAGGTTAGTTTTATTTTTTTAGCTTTCTAAATGAATATGCTATACTTGCTCTGAAGTTGTGTTGGCGTACTTGACTTAGGTCTGGATCTTTCGAACTGTTACTAAGAGGGTAATCATAGGGGTCTGACGCTCAGTGGAACGAAAACTCACGTTAAGGGATTTTGGTCATGAGATTATCAAAAAGGATCTTCACCTAGATCCTTTTAAATTAAAAATGAAGTTTTAAAT
>NZ_JBJQKY010000059.1:0-3155 GCF_046486595.1 Escherichia sp. WS3063 | reverse complement strand
TTTATTATGGTGATCCCCTGGGCGAAATGCGCCTGGTAAGCAGAGTTTTTGAAATGTAAGGCCTTTGAATAAGACAAAAGGCTGCCTCATCGCTAACTTTGCAACAGTGCCGGACTTTTCAAGTCTCGGAAGGTTTCTTCAATCTGCATTCGCTTCGAATAGATATTAACAAGTTGTTTGGGTGTTCGAATTTCAACAGGTAAGTTAGTTGCTAGAACCCATGGCTCCTTTGCCGACGCTGAGTAGATTTTAGGTGACGGGTGGTGACAATGAGTCCGTGTCGAGCGCTGATTTTTTCGGCCTTTAGAGCGAGATTTATACAATAGAATTTGGCATGAGATTGGATTGCTTTTAGTCAGCCTCTTATAGCCTAAAGTCTTTGAGTGACTAGATGACATATCATGTAAGTTGCTGATAGGTTTCCAGTTTTCCGCTCCTAGGTCTGCATATTGTACTTTTCCTCTTACTCGACTTAACCAGTACCAACCCAGCTTCTCAACGGATTTATACCATGGCACTTTAAAGCCAGCATCACTGACAATGAGCGGTGTGGTGTTACTCGGTAGAATGCTCGCAAGGTCGGCTAGAAATTGGTCATGAGCTTTCTTTGAACATTGCTCTGAAAGCGGGAACGCTTTCTCATAAAGAGTAACAGAACGACCGTGTAGTGCGACTGAAGCTCGCAATACCATAAGTCGTTTTTGCTCACGAATATCAGACCAGTCAACAAGTACAATGGGCATCGTATTGCCCGAACAGATAAAGCTAGCATGCCAACGGTATACAGCGAGTCGCTCTTTGTGGAGGTGACGATTACCTAACAATCGGTCGATTCGTTTGATGTTATGTTTTGTTCTCGCTTTGGTTGGCAGGTTACGGCCAAGTTCGGTAAGAGTGAGAGTTTTACAGTCAAGTAATGCGTGGCAAGCCAACGTTAAGCTGTTGAGTCGTTTTAAGTGTAATTCGGGGCAGAATTGGTAAAGAGAGTCGTGTAAAATATCGAGTTCGCACATCTTGTTGTCTGATTATTGATTTTTCGCGAAACCATTTGATCATATGACAAGATGTGTATCCACCTTAACTTAATGATTTTTACCAAAATCATTAGGGGATTCATCAGCGTATAGTGTTTTGCAGTTTAGAGGAGATATCGCGATGCATACGCGGAAGGCAATAACGGAGGCGCTTCAAAAACTCGGAGTCCAAACCGGTGACCTCTTGATGGTGCATGCCTCACTTAAAGCGATTGGTCCGGTCGAAGGAGGAGCGGAGACGGTCGTTGCCGCGTTACGCTCCGCGGTTGGGCCGACTGGCACTGTGATGGGATACGCGTCGTGGGACCGATCACCCTACGAGGAGACTCTGAATGGCGCTCGGCTGGATGACGAAGCCCGCCGTACCTGGCTGCCGTTCGATCCCGCAACAGCCGGGACTTACCGTGGGTTCGGCCTGCTGAATCAATTTCTGGTTCAAGCCCCCGGCGCGCGGCGCAGCGCGCACCCCGATGCATCGATGGTCGCGGTTGGTCCGCTGGCTGAAACGCTGACGGAGCCTCACGAACTCGGTCACGCCTTGGGGGAAGGATCGCCCGTCGAGCGGTTCGTTCGCCTTGGCGGGAAGGCCCTGCTGTTGGGTGCGCCGCTAAACTCCGTTACCGCATTGCACTACGCCGAGGCGGTTGCCGATATCCCCAACAAACGGTGGGTGACGTATGAGATGCCGATGCTTGGAAGAGACGGTGAAGTCGCCTGGAAAACGGCATCGGATTACGATTCAAACGGCATTCTCGATTGCTTTGCTATCGAAGGAAAGCCGGATGCGGTTGAAACTATAGCAAATGCTTACGTGAAGCTCGGTCGCCATCGAGAAGGTGTCGTGGGCTTTGCTCAGTGCTACCTGTTCGACGCGCAGGACATCGTGACGTTCGGCGTCACCTATCTTGAGAAGCATTTCGGAACCACTCCGATCGTGCCTCCGCACGAGGCCGTCGAGCGCTCTTGCGAGCCTTCAGGTTAGAGGCCGTCGACAATGATAATCTGGATCAACGGACCTTTCGGCGCCGGAAAGACGACGCTCGCTAAGCGGCTGCGCGATCGGCGTTCCAAATCGCTGATCTTTGACCCCGAGGAAATCGGGTTCGTGGTGAAAGAAACGGTCCCCATGCCAGCGAGCGGAGACTATCAGGATCTCCCCTTGTGGAGGGGACTTACGATCGCGGCGGTCAGGGAGATTCGAAGGAATTACTCGCAGGACATCATCATCCCAATGACGCTCGTGCACCCGGACTATCTGACTGAGATACTCGACGGGGTAAGGCGGATCGACGATCAGCTGCTGCACATCTTTCTGACGCTCAACGAGGACCTATTGCGTCACCGGATCGCGAACCAGACCATGCATCCTGACCCGAATCGAAATGCGGAGATTCGAGAGTGGCGATTAGCGAATGTCGCCCGATGCTTGGCCGCAAGGGAACGGCTTCCATGCACAACCCGTGTTCTCGATAGTGGTGCACACACCAGCGATGAACTCGCAGCGATGGTGCTCGACGGAATCGATGGGCGCACCTGATCGCCTTCGACGCCTGCGCAAAGCGTAGCGCGAGGGTGGCGGGCTCACGACCAAACGCCCAGAGGTCGATCATCGCAGGGATGTTTGGCTTTGTGGTGCGGACGACGGGACTCGAACCCGTACTCTCACAGAGAAGCAGATTTTCGTACCACCTCGACTTTCGCCGCCGTCTGATGACGTTCGTGGTCTGGACTGTCCCTTCGCCATTGCCCGAAGGCTTTAGGCGCCGCCCGTCCAGTCTCTACACCTTCCCCCGAAGGGGCTTGGCTCGGGATTGGCTTAGGGTATTGCCCGTTAGCGTTCCCCGACTTTGAGCGGTTCTACTCCGCGGATTTCCCCGCGGGCACTCCAATTTTAAAGTCTGCTGCGTCTACCGATTTCGCCACGTCCGCCTTTTTTCGCCGTTCCTAGCGCTCGTGCGATGCACCTATGTTGCACCTAGCGCCGAATCGTTCTTCGTCATCCTGAAAAACGGCACTGTTGCAAATAGTCGGTGGTGATAAACTTATCATCCCCTTTTGCTGATGGAGCTGCACATGAACCCATTCAAAGGCCGGCATTTTCAGCGTGACATCATTCTGTGG
>NZ_JBJQKY010000058.1:0-3224 GCF_046486595.1 Escherichia sp. WS3063 | reverse complement strand
GCTGGCTCCCCGTCAGCCGGATTGGGTTGCATCGCAGGGGTGTCGAAAGAGTCAACTGCGGTCCAAAGCTGTTGGACTTGGGTGAAAAGGGCGTTTATTCTTCCTATACGTTGTCGGCAGCGGGCCAAAAAGGAATACGTCCATGCCCATCGAGGTGAAACCGGCTGTGAGCGCGGGTTCAAGCATATAGCCCGACAGGCGCGTATCCTTGCCGATCACGACACGATGGCGGTGGTCACCGCGACGAAAGACACGGCCAGCCGCCATGCCGACGCGCAAGGCGGTTTCCGCCGTCATCGCGCCTTCGTTGGCTTTGCCACGAATACCGTCTGTGCCGAAATATTTGCGCACCATAAGGTCGATTATCCTGTCGTCGGGTCGCCCTCAAAGGGGACATGCCTGCTGAACCGCGAATATAGAGAAATATCCCGAATGTGCAGTTAACGAATTCTTGCGGTTTCTTTCAGCGCCGCCAATACCGCCAGCCCGTCGCGCAAGGGGCGCGGCTCGTGTGTGCGGATGAAGTCAGCTCCACCTGCGGCGGCGGCAAGCTCTGCAGCGAGTGTCGCGGCCCCGACATCCCCCGGACCACGGCCTGTGAGCGCGCGCAGAAAGGATTTGCGCGAAACAGACAGAAGCACCGGCAAATCGAAGCGCAGCCGCAATTCATCGAACCGCGCCAGCACCGAGAGCGAGGTTTCGGGAGCAGCCCCCAGAAAAAACCCCATGCCGGGATCAAGGACAAGGCGGTTGCGTTTGATACCGGCACCCGTCAGCGCCGCGATGCGCGCGTCAAAGAACGCCGCAATGTGATCCATGATGTTGCCAGCGGGTGCCTCGCGCCGATCTGCCTGCCCGTCTTGCACCGAATGCATAACGACGAGTTTGGCAGATGATTTCGCCAATTGCGGATAGAACGCAGCGTCTGGAAAACCGCGAATATCATTGAGATAGGCCACACCACGCGACAAGGCATAGGCTTGCGTCGCGGGTTGATAACTGTCGAGCGAGACGGGAATGCCATCTGCCTTGAGCGCGTCCAGCACCGGCGCGATACGCGCGATTTCTGTGTCGGACGAAACAGGCGCGGCGTCGGGATTGCTGGATGCCGGACCGAGGTCGATCACATCTGCCCCCTCGGCCATCAGCTTACGCGCCTGCGCAATGGCTGCGTCTGGCGCCAGATACCGGCCTCCATCGGAGAAACTGTCCGAGGTTATGTTGACGATGCCGAAAATGATGAGCGATTTATTCATGGGGGCTTCTATAATAATCTCTGTACACGACAAAAATAGATAACTCATTGAAATAATGTCACAATAATTGTTTTCTAACGACGAATACTATGACACATCTCAATGAGTTATATCTTATCTTAAACAAATCTCTAAAATGGAACAAGTCACATTTAAAGTGCTTTGCGCTCATCATGCTTGTGATTATTTTAAAGCAAACATGTAATCTTTCTTCTGCATCTAAAGCCTTGCCCATCAAGTGTTTACCACAATCATTTTATCGACGTATGCAGCGCTTCTTTGCAGGTCAGTATTTTGATTATCGTCAAATTTCTCAGTTGATTTTCAATATGTTTTCATTCGACCAAGTGCAACTGACTTTAGATAGAACCAATTGGAAATGGGGAAAACGAAATATTAATATCCTGATGCTCGCAATCGTTTATCGTGGAATAGCGATACCTATCCTTTGGACATTGCTTAATAAACGTGGAAATTCAGATACGAAAGAGCGTATTGCTTTGATTCAACGCTTTATAGCCATTTTTGGTAAAGACCGTATTGTGAATGTGTTCGCAGACAGAGAGTTTATCGGTGAGCAGTGGTTTACATGGTTAATTGAACAAGACATCAACTTCTGCATTCGTGTTAAAAAAACTTCATTGTCACCAATCATTTAGGAAAGAATCATAAAATTAGTGATTTATTTCGCCATCTTAAAGTTGGTCAAATTGAATGTCGTAAACGACGGATTTTGGTTGGTCGGGTGAAACTATATATAAGTGCACTACAGTTAGAAAATGGAGAGCTTTTACTCGTCGTTTCTCCTCAGTTTAATGCCAATGCTATTCAGGATTATGCATTACGCTGGGAAATTGAAACCTTATTCAGTTGTCTCAAAGGACGCGGGTTTAATCTTGAAAATACGCGCTTGACAGACCCTAGACGAGTGAAAAAATTGATTGCGGTGTTAGCTATAAGCTTCTGTTGGTGTTACTTAACGGGTGAATGGCAACATAATCAAAAAAAAGCGATAAAAATAAAGAAGCATGGACGACTCTCAATGAGTTTATTTCGCTATGGTTTAGACTATGTTCAAATGGCGATTCAGCGTTTAATTGGTTTTGGGAAAAAAGAAGAGTTTAAGGAAATTTTGGCAATTTTAAGAAAGCAGAATCCTGATAGGATAAGGGTTCTGTGAAATTTGTCGTGTACAGAGTATAATAATAATAATCGAGCATGAGTCTCATACGGATGCTCGGGTCGAAAGGGAATCCCCAGGCGAGTAACCTGTTTGCGGTGATCCATTAGCTGCAGGAGCAGAAGAGCATACATCTGGAAGCAAAGCCAGGAAAGCGGCCTATGGAGCTGTGCGGCAGCGCTCAGTAGGCAATTTTTCAAAATATTGTTAAGCCTTTTCTGAGCATGGTATTTTTCATGGTATTACCAATTAGCAGGAAAATAAGCCATTGAATATAAAAGATAAAAATGTCTTGTTTACAATAAAGTGGGAGTAGTAATTTCGTTACTTTGTTTAGAATTTCTTCAGAAATATTTCTTAATAAATCGTGTTTTTCAACAAGCGTAAAATTACTTTCTAAAATCTCTTGTTGTTTAGCTCGAGTTTGGGTATAAGCCCCATAATAAAATTGACGAGGATCTTTAAGCACGTACCAATCTTTCATTTGGATTACAGTACGGCCCTTATCGTAAAGATCAAATTCAGGCTGCCATAAAGGTTTGTAATGAAAATTAATTTCTTCCTGAATATCGTAGGTCGCTTCTTGATAACGTGAAGCTGGTTTATCACCAAATCTTTTTTCAATATAAGCATAAGTATTTCTTAAAGGCTTAACTGAAGATGTTTTAATATCAATTTGGGCACTGTTGCAAAGTTAGCGATGAGGCAGCCTTTTGTCTTATTCAAAGGCCTTACATTTCAAAAACTCTGCTTACCAGGCGCATTTCGCCCAGGGGATCACCATAATA
>NZ_JBJQKY010000057.1:0-3439 GCF_046486595.1 Escherichia sp. WS3063 | reverse complement strand
GGGTCGTCATCCACCGCATCCGAGGCCAGATAGCTGTTTTCGACATCCCGTTCCAGCAGGCCTTGCCGTTCCAGATAGCGACCCACCCGGTGGGCGATGGTGTGCGTCAGCTGGGTGAGCTCTGGGCTGGTCGGCGCCTTGACCCAGCGGAAACGCGCTGAGCCGTGGGATTGCTCGACATACACACCGTCGAGAAACAGCATGTGGAAGTGAACATTCAGATTGAGCGCCGATCCAAAACGCTGGATCAGGGTGACCGCGCCCGTCTTGGCCACTTGGTGGGTATGGCCCGCTTTCTTGACCAGGTGCGTGGCAATGACGCGGTAAACGATGCCCAGCACCCACCCCATGATCTCGGGCCGGCTGGCAAACAGGAAACGCAGCTGAAACGGGAAGCTCAACACCCACTGACGCATGGGTTGTTCAGGCAGTACTTCATCAACCAGCAAGGCGGCACTTTCGGCCATCCGCCGCGCCCCACAGCTCGGGCAGAAACCGCGACGCTTACAGCTGAAAGCGACCAGGTGCTCGGCGTGGCAAGACTCGCAGCGAACCCGTAGAAAGCCATGCTCCAGCCGCCCGCATTGGAGAAATTCTTCAAATTCCCGTTGCACATAGCCCGGCAATTCCTTTCCCTGCTCTGCCATAAGCGCAGCGAATGCCGGGTAATACTCGTCAACGATCTGATAGAGAAGGGTTTGCTCGGGTCGGTGGCTCTGGTAACGACCAGTATCCCGATCCCGGCTGGCCGTCCTGGCCGCCACATGAGGCATGTTCCGCGTCCTTGCAATACTGTGTTTACATACAGTCTATCGCTTAGCGGAAAGTTCTTTTACCCTCAGCCGAAATGCCTGCCGTTGCTAGACATTGCCAGCCAGTGCCCGTCACTCCGCGGTCTTCACTGCGTGATCGAGTTGATCGACACCCGCCGTGACACGCTCCATGAAGTGCCTGCCTGCGTCTGTTAGCCGAACGCCCCGCGCATGGCGCTCAAATAGCAGGACACCAAGGTTATCCTCCAGCGCTTTCACACGCGCGCTGACGCTCGACTGGCTGATACCAAGTGCCTTGGCCGCATGCCGAAAATTCAGATGCTCGGCGACGGCGATGAACTGAACAAGGGAAATGAGCGGTATCCTGCCAGACAGGATACCGACATTCACGAGGTTTCGATGGTTAGTGCGCCGCATCGGAGCGGGCCTGCTACCAGTCGTCGGTTAGACGACTGGCGACTTCTCGGTGGCAGCCCCACGGAGCCGAAGGAGCACCAGCCCCAACGAAACCAGTACCGCCATCGCCGTGGCGTAACAGATCACGGGCCACGCTGTGTCACCGTTTAAAAGTGCCACCGCCAATGTCCCGACAATGCTGACTATCAGGCTTTGAACGCAGAAGTAGAACGCGACCGCTGATCCCGCGATGTCGTCGAACTCTGCCAAAGCGCCGTTCGCGGTAACGGACACCGTGAAGACAATACCGACCGCGACAACCCACATCGGTAGGATGAAGGTGAGGAATGACGGCGAGCCGTAAAGTTCGCCGATCCCCAACAGGACCGCTCCGCAAACAAGCAACGCCATCCCACGCGCCACGCATCCTGCGATGCCCCATCTGGCGACAAAGGACTTCGCGAAACGGGTTGTCACGATCATTACAAGCGCGACAGTGGCGAAGGCAAAGCTGAATCCGATCTCGGAATATTCCGCTTGGCCTATGAGCACACGGGGAGCCGTCGAGAAGAAGACGAAGTAGGTGCCCATACCGGCGCTAAAGCCGACAGTGTAAACCCAAAAAGCCGGACTCGCGAAGATCGGCAAGACAGATCGGCGCGTCTTGACTTGATCCAGAGGGCGGGTTTCGTGCCACCTGAAACCCGCATTTAGGAGTGCGAGCATCGCCAGTATAGCCAAAGTAATGAATATCGCCTGCCATCCCAAGAACTCGCCGATCCATGCTCCGGCGATAGGGCCGAGCGCAGGCACGAACGCCAGCACCGAACTGAAAAGGCCGTAGATGACGACACCCTCAGGACGGTTGGCATAAACGTCGCGAACCGTCGCGAACGTCGCCACCAGCATGGCCGACGCGCCCACTGCTTGAAGTAGACGGAAAGCGACAAAGGCCGGTGCAGTTGAAGACCAAGCTGCTCCCAGAGACGCAATGACGAAAGCCGTTGCGCCCGCAAGTAGAATTGGCCGTCGCCCGATTCTGTCTGAGAGCGGACCAAAAATCACCTGGCCCACGCCGAGCATCACCATATAGAGGCTCAACGTGAGTTGGATCATAGCGGGCGTCGTGTTCAGGATGCCGGGCATCGCTGGAACGACAGGGAGATAAATATCCATCGCCAGTGAAGCGAGGATGTCGAAAGGAGCCATCAGCAGCAGTGCTGCCGGCAGCGTATAGGCCCACGCGGGGCGTGTGGTGGTCATGACGAATCAACCCTCGATTAAGGAATACCGGGCGACGTCTGCTCGTCAGCAATCAGATGAGACTAGCCTTACAGAGCGCCGCAACAACAATACTGGTTGTTGCGGCTTACTTGTCTGCTGACTTGGAATTTCCCATCTGATTACTCCACGCTTACGAATATGAATTGCTACATTTTATCCGATTATCTTTTGCTTCGCAATGCGGCATGGGCGCACTCAGCGTTCCAGCCCCCTCTGCCGCCCTAACTGCCACGACACCGACCCGCCCTGCACGATGCCCATAACCTCGCGGCCGAGTTGGCGGTCGATGATCGGCCGCCACGGGACAAGGGTGAACTCATGGGATTTCTCGACCACGGCGAACTTGCCGCTCGATAGATGCACGGTTCCGGTAAACTTGCCGCTGACGCTCTCGCCGTCCGTGGCGGCGCGGAACGGCAGGCCCTTACTCAAAGCCATATCCGATCCGACGCCGACTACCTCGCGCTCCCGCAGGATGGCGAGAAGGTTGCGCCGGTAGAAGACGCGGCTGTCCCGGCTGCGGGTGGCGTCGCCCTGTTCGATATGGTGCTCGCGGCGCTGGTCCATGGCTTCGCGGACTTGTTGCCCGAAGCCGGTTGGCGCAAGGTCGGCCGTCTCGCCGTGGATCAGCCGCCGGTCCAGCCAGGTCGCGCCGTCCGATCCGATCTGTTTGTTCAGATCGACCGGGGAAAGGACGCGAACGCTGGCCTGACTGTCTCGGCCGGCGTCATGGGCGGCGGCACGGCTGACCAGATCATCGGGGATGCGCCATTGGTCGGCGTCGATCCGCTCGACGATACCGGCCCGGCGTAGCGCCTCCAGCCGGCGCACATGGGCATCGACATAGCCCTCATAGTCGCCGCCTGGAACGCGGCACGTATAGGAAGAATAAACGCCCTTTTCACCCAAGTCCAACAGCTTTGGACCGCAGTTGACTCTTTCGACACCCCTGCGATGCAACCCAATCCGGCTGACGGGGAGCCAGC
>NZ_JBJQKY010000056.1:0-4035 GCF_046486595.1 Escherichia sp. WS3063 | reverse complement strand
AGCTGGCGTGCAGTTTAACCCGACCGAATCCGTGGCCATTGATATTGCTTATGAAGGCTCCGGCAGTGGCGACTGGCGCACTGACGGTTTCATCGTGGGTGTCGGTTATAAATTCTGATTAGCCAGGTAACACAGTGTTATGACAGCCCGCCGGTTCAGGCGGGCTTTTTTGTGGAGTGGATATGGCAGCAGTAAAAATCTCAGGTGTGCTGAAAGATGGTGCGGGAAAACCAATACAGAACTGCACTATTCAACTGAAGGCAAAGCGTAACAGCACCACGGTACTGGTGAACACGGTGGCTTCTGAAAATCCGGATGAAGCCGGACGTTACAGCATGGATGTTGAGTATGGCCAGTACAGCGTCACCCTGCTGGTTGAAGGTTTTCCGCCTTCACATGCTGGGACCATTACCGTCTATGAAGGCTCCAGACCAGGTACGCTGAATGATTTTCTCGGTGCCATGACGGAAGATGATGTCATGCCGGAGGCATTGCGTCGTTTTGAGGCAATGGTGGAAGAAGTGGCACGCAACGCCGAAGCCGCCTCTCAGAGCGCAGCGGCGGCAAAGAAATCCGAAACTGCAGCGGCATCATCGAAGAACGCGGCGAAAACCTCAGAAACGAATGCAGCTAACAGCGCACAGGCGGCAGCGACCTCACAGACTGCATCGGCAAATTCCGCGACAGCAGCCAAAAAATCAGAAACCAACGCGAAAAATAGCGAGACAGCAGCAAAGACGAGCGAAACCAACGCAAAGTCAAGCCAGACGGCAGCGAAGACCAGCGAAACGAATGCTAAAGCCAGTGAAACTGCGGCGAAAAACAGCCAGGCTGCAGCAGCTGAAAGCGAGAGCGCAGCAGCCGGTTCTGCGACTTCAGCAGCTGGATCAGCAACTGCTGCGGCTAACAGTCAGAAAGCAGCGAAGACGAGCGAAACCAACGCAAAGTCCAGCCAGACGGCAGCGAAGACCAGCGAAACGAATGCTAAAGCCAGCGAAACTGCGGCGAAAAACAGTCAGGATGCAGCAGCCCAAAGCGAGAGTGCCGCAGCTGGTTCTGCAAGTGCGGCGGCTGCTTCTGCCACTGCATCAGCCAACAGTCAAAAAGCAGCAAAAACCAGTGAAACCAATGCAAAGACAAGCGAGACTGCAGCGGCGAACTCGGCGAAAGCATCCGCTGCAAGCCAGACCGCTGCAAAAGCAAGTGAAGACGCAGCCAGAGAGTATGCAAGTCAGGCAGCAGAGCCGTATAAATATGTCTTACAGCCACTGCCTGATGTGTGGATACCGTTTAACGATTCACTGGATATGATTACGGGGTTTTCGCCATCATATAAAAAGATTGTTATTGGTGATGATGAAATAACGATGCCTGGCGATAAGGTTGTAAAGTTTAAACGCGCATCGAAAGCAACCTATATTAATAAATCTGGTGTGCTGACAGAGGCTGCCATTGACGAGCCACGATTTGAACGTGATGGCCTGCTTATTGAGGGTCAGAGAACGAACTACATGCTCAATTCGGAAACCCCTGCCAGTTGGGGCAAGTCGGTAAATATGGATGTGCCCGAAACCGGGACGGATAGTTTTGGTTTTACTTATGGAAAATTTGTCTGTAACGATTCTCTGATTGGGAAAACCTCTCCTGTTAACATGGCGTCAGTTACAGTAACCGGGGCTGTCGATGTATCAGGCGATAATAAGTGTGTGACGACATCGTGCAGATTTAAAACGGATTTGGAACTCCGGTTAAGGATCAGGTTTGAAGCCTTCGATGGCAGCGCTTCATCTAATCTTGGATATGCCATTGTTAATACGCGGTCTTTATCGGTTGAAATCACCGGTGTAGCTGCCGACAGGCTCACTGCTCGAGTTAACAAGGATGAGGTTACGGGCTGGATTTTTGCAGAGGCAACGATTCAGGCAATTGACGAGTCCTGCATAACCTCGGCAATACAATACGCACCAAAAGAAGGTGGTGTCGTTGAATCGGGAGATTATATTTTCCTGTCCACCCCTCAGGTTGAAAATGGCCCTTGCGCATCATCTTTTATTATATCAGAAACGACGGCAGCGACCCGCGCAAGCGATATGGTGACAGTCCCAATCAAGAATAACCTTTATAATCTTCCTTTTACGGTTCTTTGTGAGGTACATAAGAACTGGTATAAAACGCCAAATGCAGCACCGCGTGTTTTTGATACCGGCGGTCATCAAACCGGAGCGGCTATTATTCTTGGCTTCGGTCATTCAACAGATTACGACGGATTTCCTTATTGCGATATTGGAGGAGCTAACAGACGGGTAAACGAAAACGCATTGCTTGAAAAAATGGTTATGGGGATGCGTGTAAAGTCAGATCAGTCTACGTGCTCAGTAAGTAACGGGCGTATATCCAGCGAAACAAAAACCACATGGTCCTATATTCAGAACACCGCAATTATCCGTATTGGAGGCCAGACTACAGCCGGGTTACGTCATTTATTTGGTCATGTCAGGAATTTCAGAATATGGCACAAGGCATTGACTGATGCTCAGGTGGGGGAGTCAATCTAATGAAAGATTTAACACTCAAATTTGCCGACAGGGCCGACTTTTCGACCTTTATGGAGAGTGCTGGTTATTATGATGACGAGTCGATGCAGGATGATATTCTTATTGACGTGATAGGTAACGTGTACAAAGAAACCGGAGAGCTGACTGAAGATGGCGAACCGGTATGTGTTAAGGAAGATGGATATTTTGTAAACGTGCGCATCATTAATGATGCAAAAAAATCGTCAATATTCGATAAATACGCGGTTGTTGTTGAGCATCAACTTCGTGGCTGGATGTGAGGCAGAAAAATGGCTACATCGACAGTAATTCCAGGAGATATCACCAAGCTAAAGGGAGATGTCAGTAAAGCTAAGGAAGATATTTCATCAATTAGCAGAAAAGTATCAACGCTTCAGACTGAGATGACCAGTGCAAAGCAGGATATCAGCTCCAGATACACAAAAACTGAAGTTGATAATAAGCTGAAAAACAAAGTGGAAGTGAACGATCTGGAAAGTGGTCGTTATGGCGGAGATTTTTATCCACTGACAGGTCGTGAAGCGTTTTATTTATGGAATTTGGCCACGACTACAGCGGCGGCAAACCTTTATCTTAATCCTGACCCTGCAATTTCGTCTGTGCTGCGGTCAACATCGTCTATCCGCTATAAACATTCAGTAGAGACAATAGATTCAGAGCACGCCGATCTCATTTTCAGGATGCGCCCTGTGTGGTACAGGTCGCAATGCGAAAATGACAGGCGTGACTGGGGATTCTACGGATTGATTGCCGAGGAAGTAGGAGAAATTGCTCCTCAGTTTGTACACTGGCGACCAGCTAACGAAGATGATGCTCCTGAAGCTATTTCCAGCAATGGCCTTGTTGCCGAAGGTGTAATGTACGAACGTCTGGTTGTTCCACTGATTCACCATATCCAGAAACTGACTGAAAGAGTTGATGAACTTGAGTCAGAATTAAAGTTGTTATTAACTTCCCGAAGCGATATTAGATAAAGGAGGAGTAATGGATATAACACCTTTTCTTCATGCGCTTTGTGCTGTGGCTGCGCAGGTACTGATTGGTCTTTTTACCGGAAACTGGGTTTACGGGGCGATAGCCGGTTGTACGTTCTTCATTGCGCGTGAACACACCCAGGCAGAATATCGCTGGATTGAAATGTTCGGGCATGGCAAGCGAATGAATATGCCGTGGTGGGGCGGTTTTGATCCGCGCGCGTGGGATGTAGCAAGTCTGATGGATTTTGCTGTGCCGGTGGTGGCGTGTCTGCTGGTCTGGCTGTTGGTTAATCGTGGGTGAAAAAAGTGAGCTGTATATGCAACGGAGGAAGAAACCTCGTTGCTGGAAGCCTGGAAGAAGTATCGGGTGTTGCTGAACCGTGTTGATACATCAACTGCACCTGATATTGAGTGGCCTACGAACCCTGTCAGGGAGTAATCATTGGGATTATGCCGCAGCACGTCTTAAGCAAGAACGTGCT
>NZ_JBJQKY010000055.1:0-4271 GCF_046486595.1 Escherichia sp. WS3063 | reverse complement strand
CCACAGAATGATGTCACGCTGAAAATGCCGGCCTTTGAATGGGTTCATGTGCAGCTCCATCAGCAAAAGGGGATGATAAGTTTATCACCACCGACTATTTGCAACAGTGCCAAATTATCGGCTGGTCCATGCAATCCCGGATGACAAAAGACATTGTCCTGAACGCACAGCTGATGGCTGTATGGCGGCGTAATCCCCAAAAACAGGTGCTGGTTCATTCGGATCAGGGCAGTCAGTACACAAGCCATGAATGGCTGTCGTTCCTGAAATCACACGGCCTGGAGGGCAGCATGAGCCGTCGCGGTAACTGCCATGATAATGCGGTTGCAGAAAGCTTTTTCCAGTTGTTGAAACGCGAACGGATAAAGAAAAAGATCTACGGAACGCGGGAAGAAGCCCGCAGCGATATTTTTGATTACATCGAAATGTTTTATAACAGTAAGCGTCGGCATGGTTCCAGCGATCAGATGTCACCGACAGAATATGAAAACCAGTATTATCAACGGCTCGGAAGTGTCTAAATTATCCGTGGCGATTCAGGCCGTCATCTCAACTGGCAGTAGTCAGCAACCACATTGTGCTACGTGAAACTGACAGGGTTACAGGGGTGTACCAGGTCAGAATTCACGTAGCGCATCCTCCCCTTCTCTGTTCCCTCCCCTTTGGTTCGATCCTGTTTGTCCTGGCATTACCCCAATTCTCCCAAAAACGGCAAACCAGCCCTCAGCCCGCGCCACGACTGGCTTAAGACGGGATCCCTGCTGCAAAACGTACCTTTACGTATTTGGTTTTACCCGCAATAATGCGTGATAAGCAAACAAAAGGATCCGCGCGCTGCGATTTATTGTCGTGGAAGGATCCGGGCGTTCAGGTCAGAATACCTGTATCCATAAACAGTGCGTGTGCTACGTGAAAAATAACTCATGAACAATGTCATTCCCCTGCAGAATTCACCAGAACGCGTCTCCCTGTTACCCATTGCGCCGGGGGTGGATTTTGCAACAGCGCTCTCCCTGAGAAGAATGGCCACTTCCACAGGGGCCACACCGGCCTACCTGCTGGCCCCGGAAGTGAGTGCCCTTCTTTTCTATATGCCGGATCAGCGTCACCATATGCTGTTCGCCACCCTCTGGAATACCGGAATGCGTATTGGCGAAGCCCGGATGCTGACACCGGAATCATTTGACCTGGATGGAGTAAGACCGTTTGTGCGGATCCTGTCCGAAAAAGTGCGTGCGCGACGCGGGCGCCCGCCAAAAGATGAAGTGCGCCTGGTTCCGCTGACAGATATAAGCTATGTCAGGCAGATGGAAAGCTGGATGATCACCACCCGGCCCCGTCGTCGTGAACCATTATGGGCCGTGACCGACGAAACCATGCGCAACTGGCTGAAGCAGGCTGTCAGACGGGCCGAAGCTGACGGGGTACACTTTTCGATTCCGGTCACACCACACACCTTCCGGCACAGCTATATCATGCACATGCTCTATCACCGCCAGCCCCGGAAAGTCATCCAGGCACTGGCTGGTCACAGGGATCCACGTTCGATGGAGGTTTATACCAGAGTGTTTGCACTGGATATGGCTGCCACGCTGGCAGTGCCTTTCACAGGTGACGGGCGGGATGCTGCGGAGATCCTGCGTACACTGCCTCCCCTGAGGTGACGGCATACGCGCTTCCTTATATAAGCTGTGGTCAGCAGAACAGACATAACATAAGCTGGAGCATGTATATAAGCTGTAGTGAGTAAGTCATGTTTTATGAAGGGAGCAATGCCTCAGCAGCAGGTTACGGGATCACTTACGTAAGGGACAGGCAGATGGCAGCTCAGCCACAGGCAGCACTGCAGGAAACAGAATATAAACTGCAGTGAGCAGACCACTCACTGCACCGGTTAATATAAGCTGTAGTCAGTAAAGGAGCGCTCTTCACTGACTACAGTTTATGTTCAGCGGGATTTGAAGAGTTTTTCCAGGTCATCCAGCGTGATGCCCAGTTTTTCAAGCAGGGCAAGTTTCTCCGCCATCTCCGGACTGACTTTTTCCGCAGGTGAAGGTGGCAACGGATTTTCCTTACTCTCATCATTCGGTGCTTTTAACCGGGGACGCCGGTAGTGAATGCAGAAGAGTTTTGTCCGCCCCCGCTGGATCTCCGTGTAATCAAGATATCCAATCTCGCGCAGCTGCTCCATTGCCCGTCTGACCGTCTGGTTCTGGGAAAATACAGGAGACTTCAGATTGAGGCGTGCACGCAGCCGCGCCAGCGATATCGGTGCCGGATCCCGGGGCAGGCTCTCTATAAAGGTGTAGAGTGCCTGGGCGGACTCCCGTCGCTTCAGGGCATTAATCGCCTTAAGCTGAAGAAGGACCTTTCTGTCAAACTGGTACAGTTCAAACAGGCGGGGATCAGCCTGTAACTGAACAATATCCCGTTCAGTATCGTAGTAGGCTGACTGTACCAGATGGGTGATGTATTCCCGGGTGTGCTTCTCATCGGTACGGGAAAACGAGATCACGGTACCGGCAATGCGCTTCAGGGAAGGGCTGATGCGCTCACGCAGCCTGCGGGATGACTGGCTTGAAGGTATACCACACAGTTTTGCAAACTCAACAAAAGGCAGTTCAACTTTGTCACCAATCACGTTATGGCGGGCAAAGGAATGAATGATCCCCACCCAGGTCTTGAAATCGTTATCCATATCCAGCCGGGGGCCGGTGATCTCAACCTTATCGAATCCTTCTGCACGGGCCAGAGAAAGACGCGTCAGTTCTTCCGTGGCATCGGTGCGTGACAGTGTATTTTTTTTACTGTTCTTCAGTGACTTAAGGGTCGGTACAAAGACGCCCAGACGCATCAGCGCCACAGGTTGTACGGTGTTGTTATTGTTTGGTGTCAGTGTCACCAGCTCACCGGACGACTTATCCACCTCGCCGAACAGTTTTTTGATGTCTGAATTTTCGTTTTCCAGAAAGCCTCCAGCCTGTGGACAGTAAAAGAATAAACAGAAAATCGTGTGTCAGAACTCCGCTAACTGACTGAAGAAAAACCTGCAGCCTGTATTTAACAACTGAGTCTGGCATACTGACCATAGTTTATGTCATTAACTTACTTCAGTATATGGATTACTGAATACAGCTTATCATTAGCATGTTACAGTTTATCAGTAACATGCCACAGCTTATGTGATCGTAGTCCCGGCCCATGAGTGACAAGGTTTGCAGAGATATGGGGATCTTTAATGGATCCTTTGTTGATCATTCATGGATCTGTTTACTGGATCGGGCCTCCGGATATGTGGATAAATCATTCCAGAAGGACAGCGCACACAACCGTTTTATGAAAGGGCTTCAGGGCGTACCTGCTCCCTGTAACTACAGATACATTGCGCTTCCTCGCCGGTTCGCGGGCTTCGCCCGGTCACCGGTCTGCGGCGAGCACTGTTTTTTCTGATGTCTGTCTTTACAGGTAATTTTTGACGGAATCTGCCGTACTTCCTGAGCGTACGGTCATATCCGAAGTACACTTCATATGTGTGTTTCAATGCCAGGGATTGTGTATACAAACTACAGGTGTCAGCGCCAGTGATATAAGACGGTAATTCACCATTTGGATTGTCCGCTCCACCCAACATGTTGTTTCCTTAAGGTTCTCACACCAGAAAGGACATCAACATGCTGAGCAGAGAGGACTTTTACATGATAAAGCAAATGCGCCAGCAGGGCGCGTACATTGTCGATATTGCGGCTCAGATTGGTTGCTCTGAACGGACGGTCAGACGCTACCTCAAATACCCTGAACCGCCAGCCAGAAAGACCCGCCACAAAATGGTTAAGCTGAAACCGTTTATGGATTACATCGACATGCGCCTGGCAGAGAATGTCTGGAATAGCGAGGTTATCTTCGCGGAGATTAAGGCAATGGGTTATACGGGCGGACGTTCCATGCTGCGTTACTACATCCAGCCCAAACGTAAAATGCGTCCGTCAAAAAGAACAAGGAGAGAGTTACCGGTTAAAAGAGAAACGTAAAGCTGGAGTGCTGACCAAAAACACAACGCCAATCAGTGATGATGAAATGGTGCAAAGCGGACAGCATCAGTAACGAAAGTATTTAGCGGGCATGAAAATGGCAAATAACGGTCAAACATCGTGGCGTTGACATAGTCGCAGTTTTGGTGAACGAATCACAGACAAAGATGCCATGCACCAGGCTGTTGTTCAGTATGCAGAGCGGGCCGCAGAGAAACTACGTGGGGAGCGTCAGTATTGCCG
>NZ_JBJQKY010000054.1:0-4360 GCF_046486595.1 Escherichia sp. WS3063 | reverse complement strand
CACCTGACCCCATGCCGAACTCAGAAGTGAAACGCCGTAGCGCCGATGGTAGTGTGGGGTCTCCCCATGCGAGAGTAGGGAACTGCCAGGCATCAAATTAAGCAGAAGGCCCAGTCGGAAGACTGGGCCTTTTTGCGTTTCTACAAACACTCCCTGTCGTCATAACTACAAGCCATCCCCCCACAGATACGGTAAACTAGCCTCGTTTTTGCATCAGGAAAGCAGCTATGAACCACTCCTTAAAACCCTGGAACACATTTGGCATTGATCATAATGCTCAGCACATTGTATGTGCCGAAGACGAACAACAACTACTCAATGCCTGGCAGCATGCAACCGCAAAAGGACAATCCGTTCTTATTCTGGGTGAAGGAAGTAATGTACTTTTTCTGGAAGACTATCGCGGTACGGTGATCATCAACCGGATCAAAGGTATCGAAATTCATGATGAACCTGATGCGTGGTATTTACATGTAGGAGCCGGAGAAAACTGGCATCGCCTGGTAAAATACACTTTGCAGGAAGGTATGCCTGGTCTGGAAAATCTGGCATTAATTCCTGGTTGTGTCGGCTCATCACCTATCCAGAATATTGGTGCTTATGGCGTAGAATTACAGCGAGTTTGCGCTTATGTTGACTGTGTTGAACTGGCGACAGGCAAGCAAGTGCGCTTAACTGCCAAAGAGTGCCGTTTTGGCTATCGCGACAGTGTTTTTAAACATGAATACCAGGACCGCTTCGCCATTGTAGCCGTAGGTCTGCGTCTGCCAAAAGAGTGGCAACCTGTACTAACGTATGGTGACTTAACTCGTCTGGATCCTACAACCGTAACGCCACAGCAAGTATTTAATGCGGTGTGTCATATGCGCACCACCAAACTCCCTGATCCAAAAGTGAATGGCAATGCCGGTAGTTTCTTCAAAAACCCTGTTGTATCTGCCGAAACGGCTAAAGCATTACTGGCACAATTTCCAACAGCACCAAATTATCCCCAGGCGGATGGTTCAGTAAAACTGGCAGCAGGTTGGCTTATCGATCAGTGCCAGCTAAAAGGGATGCAAATGGGTGGGGCTGCGGTGCACCGTCAACAGGCGTTAGTCCTTATTAATGAAGACAATGCAAAAAGCGAAGATGTGGTGCAACTGGCACATCATGTAAGACAAAAAGTGGGTGAAAAATTTAATGTCTGGCTTGAGCCTGAAGTTCGCTTTATTGGTGCATCAGGTGAAGTTAGCGCAGTGGAGACGATTTCATGAAGGATAATACCGTTCCGCTGAAATTAATCGCGCTGTTAGCGAATGGCGAATTTCACTCTGGTGAGCAGTTGGGTGAAACGTTAGGAATGAGCCGGGCGGCTATTAATAAACACATTCAGACACTGCGTGACTGGGGCGTTGATGTCTTTACCGTTCCGGGTAAAGGATACAGCCTGCCTGAGCCTATCCAGTTACTTAATGCTGAACAGATATTGGGTCAGCTGGATGGCGGTAGTGTAACTGTGCTACCCGTTATTGACTCCACGAATCAGTACCTTCTTGATCGTATCGGAGAGCTTAAATCGGGCGATGCCTGTGTTGCAGAATACCAGCAGGCTGGCCGTGGTCGCCGGGGTCGGAAATGGTTTTCGCCTTTTGGCGCAAACTTATATTTGTCGATGTTCTGGCGTCTGGAACAAGGCCCGGCGGCGGCGATTGGTTTAAGTCTGGTTATCGGTATCGTGATGGCGGAAGTATTACGCAAGCTGGGTGCAGATAAAGTTCGTGTTAAATGGCCTAATGACCTCTATCTGCAGGATCGCAAGCTGGCAGGCATTCTTGTGGAGCTGACTGGTAAAACCGGCGATGCGGCGCAAATAGTCATTGGAGCCGGGATCAACATGGCAATGCGTCGTGTTGAAGAGAGTGTCGTTAATCAGGGGTGGATCACGCTGCAGGAAGCGGGGATCAATCTCGATCGTAATACGTTGGCGGCCATGCTAATACGTGAATTACGCGCGGCGCTGGAACTCTTCGAACAAGAAGGATTGGCACCTTATCTTTCGCGCTGGGAAAAGCTGGATAATTTTATTAATCGCCCAGTGAAACTTATCATTGGTGATAAAGAAATATTTGGCATTTCACGCGGAATAGACAAACAGGGCGCTTTATTGCTTGAGCAGGATGGAATAATAAAACCCTGGATGGGCGGTGAAATATCCCTGCGTAGTGCGGAAAAATAAGATAGGGGAGCATTAGCTCCCCTGAAAATTATTTGCGTAGTCTGACCTCTTCTACCGCATGATTAGCACTTTTCGTCAGGATTAAACTGGCGCGCTCGCGAGTAGGTAGAATATTTTGCTTTAAGTTCAGCCAGTTGATCTCTTTCCACAACGTCATGGCAGTATTAATCGCTTCTTCTTTAGTTAATTTCGCGTAGTTATGAAAATAGGAATCCGGGTCTGTAAAAGCCCCTTCCCGGAATTTCAGAAAACGGTTGATATACCACGTCTGAAGTAAGTCTTCCGGTGCATCAACATATATCGAAAAATCGACAAAATCAGAAACAAATACATGATGTGGATCGTGTGGATAATCCATTCCGCTCTGTAAGACATTTAACCCTTCAAGAATTAAAATATCAGGCTGAACAACCGTTTTATCTCCATCCGGGATCACATCATAAATAAGATGCGAGTAAACAGGTGCTGTAACGTTTGGCACGCCGGATTTGAGATCGGAAACAAACTTCACCAGGCGATGCATATCATACGATTCCGGGAAGCCTTTCTTCTTCATCAGACCACGTTCTTTCAGTACCTGATTAGGGTGAAGGAAGCCATCAGTCG
Source organism: Escherichia sp. WS3063 (assembly GCF_046486595.1). Lineage (NCBI taxonomy): Bacteria > Pseudomonadati > Pseudomonadota > Gammaproteobacteria > Enterobacterales > Enterobacteriaceae > Escherichia > Escherichia sp. WS3063. Next base: position 1,536 of record NZ_JBJQKY010000054.1, on the reverse strand, counting down.
TGATCAGTTCAACACGACGATGTTCCGGCCAACGGCTTAATAGCGCCTGCAATACACGGGCGGTTGTACTTTTCCCCACCGCGACACTACCAGCAATACTGATAATGTAAGGAATGCGTTGCCCGTTGGTACCAAGAAACTGTTCCAGAACTGCCTGACGGCGCAGATTCGAGCTTATATAGAAGTTCAGCAAACGTGACAGAGGTAAATAGATCTCGGCAACTTCTTCTAACGAGAGATCTTCATTAATACCTTTGAGACGGGCGATCTCATCTTCCGATAACGTCATAGGTACGGAATCACGCAGAGCTGCCCACTGGTTGCGGTCAAACTGTAGGTAAGGCGTCATTAACGTTTGCTCTTTTATACTCATAAGCATGTTTCTGGCGGTCATAGCTCTATCGGCAAAGCGATATTTGCCATGGCGCGTCACAGTTCTGTTGAATGGGTTAATGGGCAGGAGGGTAACACCAGATGGGGAGGAATAATAAGAAAAAATCTCTCCCAGGAAGCTATCGTTGAAAAGCAATGTGACAGATATTCCATCTGATAAAAAGAATTATGGTTTAGCAGGAGCGCATTGTTGAGCACAATGATGTTGAAAAAGTGTGCTAATCTGCCCTCCATTCGGCTGTTTCTTCATCGTGTCGCATAAAATGTGACCAATAAAACAAATTATGCAATTTTTTAGTTGCATGAACTCGCATGTCTCCATAGAATGCGCGCTACTTGATGCCGACTTAGCTCAGTAGGTAGAGCAACTGACTTGTAATCAGTAGGTCACCAGTTCGATTCCGGTAGTCGGCACCATCAAGTCCGGTGGGGTTCCCGAGCGGCCAAAGGGAGCAGACTGTAAATCTGCCGTCACAGACTTCGAAGGTTCGAATCCTTCCCCCACCACCAATTTCGGCCACGCGATGGCGTAGCCCGAGACGATAAGTTCGCTTACCGGCTCGAATAAAGAGAGCTTCTCTCGATATTCAGTGCAGAATGAAAATCAGGTAGCCGAGTTCCAGGATGCGGGCATCGTATAATGGCTATTACCTCAGCCTTCCAAGCTGATGATGCGGGTTCGATTCCCGCTGCCCGCTCCAAGATGTGCTGATATAGCTCAGTTGGTAGAGCGCACCCTTGGTAAGGGTGAGGTCGGCAGTTCGAATCTGCCTATCAGCACCACTTCTTTTCTCCTCCCTGTTTTTTCCTTCTGTTTATTGCATTCAACAAGTCGGGCATGTTGCCTGGTTGATGTGGTGATATCACCGATTTATCCGTGTCTTAGAGGGACAATCGATGTCTAAAGAAAAGTTTGAACGTACAAAACCGCACGTTAACGTCGGTACTATCGGCCACGTTGACCATGGTAAAACAACGCTGACCGCTGCAATCACTACCGTACTGGCTAAAACCTACGGCGGTGCTGCTCGCGCATTCGACCAGATCGATAACGCGCCGGAAGAAAAAGCTCGTGGTATCACCATCAACACTTCTCACGTTGAATATGACACCCCGACCCGTCACTACGCACACGTAGACTGC
>NZ_JBJQKY010000053.1:0-4381 GCF_046486595.1 Escherichia sp. WS3063 | reverse complement strand
GTTCATCCTGGACTGGCTGCAAAGTGTTGAACTGCGCCGCCGCGTGCATGCCGGCCTGAACAAAGGTGAGGCGCGCAACTCGCTGGCCAGGGCGGTGTTCTTCAACCGCCTTGGGGAAATCAGGGATCGGAGCTTCGAGCAGCAGCGCTACCGGGCCAGCGGCCTCAACCTGGTGACGGCGGCTATCGTGCTGTGGAACACGGTGTACCTGGAACGCGCCACCCAGGGGTTGGTCGAGGCCGGCAAGCCGGTGGACGGCGAGCTGCTGCAATTCCTGTCGCCGCTGGGCTGGGAGCACATCAACCTAACCGGCGATTACGTCTGGCGGCAGAGCCGCAGACTGGAAGACGGGAAGTTTCGGCCCTTACGGATGCCCGGAAAACCTTAGCGTACGATTTTTTCCGAATTCTGCGGGCTCCCCTATCTCATCTGCGCAAGGCAGAACGTGAAGACGGCCGCCCTGGACCTCGCCCGCGAGCGCCAGGCGCACGAGGCCGGCGCGCGGACCCGCGCCACGGCCCACGAGCGGACGCCGCAGCAGGAGCGCCAGAAGGCCGCCAGAGAGGCCGAGCGCGGCCGTGAGGCTTGGACGCTAGGGCAGGGCATGAAAAAGCCCGTAGCGGGCTGCTACGGGCGTCTGACGCGGTGGAAAGGGGGAGGGGATGTTGTCTACATGGCTCTGCTGTAGTGAGTGGGTTGCGCTCCGGCAGCGGTCCTGATCAATCGTCACCCTTTCTCGGTCCTTCAACGTTCCTGACAACGAGCCTCCTTTTCGCCAATCCATCGACAATCACCGCGAGTCCCTGCTCGAACGCTGCGTCCGGATCGGCTTCGTCGAAGGCGTCTATCGCGGCCCGCAACAGCGGCGAGAGCGGAGCCTGTTCAACGGTGCCGCCGCGCTCGCCGGCATCGCTGTCGCCGGCCTGCTCCTCAAGCACGGCCCCAACAGTGAAGTAGCTGATTGTCATCAGCGCATTGACGGCGTCCCCGGCCGAAAAACCCGCCTCGCAGAGGAAGCGAAGCTGCGCGTCGGCCGTTTCCATCTGCGGTGCGCCCGGTCGCGTGCCGGCATGGATGCGCGCGCCATCGCGGTAGGCGAGCAGCGCCTGCCTGAAGCTGCGGGCATTCCCGATCAGAAATGAGCGCCAGTCGTCGTCGGCTCTCGGCACCGAATGCGTATGATTCTCCGCCAGCATGGCTTCGGCCAGTGCGTCGAGCAGCGCCCGCTTGTTCCTGAAGTGCCAGTAAAGCGCCGGCTGCTGAACCCCCAACCGTTCCGCCAGTTTGCGTGTCGTCAGACCGTCTACGCCGACCTCGTTCAACAGGTCCAGGGCGGCACGGATCACTGTATTCGGCTGCAACTTTGTCATGCTTGACACTTTATCACTGATAAACATAATATGTCCACCAACTTATCAGTGATAAAGAATCCGCGCGTTCAATCGGACCAGCGGAGGCTGGTCCGGAGGCCAGACGTGAAACCCAACAGACCCCTGATCGTAATTCTGAGCACTGTCGCGCTCGACGCTGTCGGCATCGGCCTGATTATGCCGGTGCTGCCGGGCCTCCTGCGCGATCTGGTTCACTCGAACGACGTCACCGCCCACTATGGCATTCTGCTGGCGCTGTATGCGTTGATGCAATTTGCCTGCGCACCTGTGCTGGGCGCGCTGTCGGATCGTTTCGGGCGGCGGCCGGTCTTGCTCGTCTCGCTGGCCGGCGCTGCTGTCGACTACGCCATCATGGCGACGACGCCTTTCCTTTGGGTTCTCTATATCGGGCGGATCGTGGCCGGCATCACCGGGGCGACTGGGGCGGTAGCCGGCGCTTATATTGCCGATATCACTGATGGCGATGAGCGCGCGCGGCACTTCGGCTTCATGAGCGCCTGTTTCGGGTTCGGGATGGTCGCGGGACCTGTGCTCGGTGGGCTGATGGGCGGTTTCTCCCCCCACGCTCCGTTCTTCGCCGCGGCAGCCTTGAACGGCCTCAATTTCCTGACGGGCTGTTTCCTTTTGCCGGAGTCGCACAAAGGCGAACGCCGGCCGTTACGCCGGGAGGCTCTCAACCCGCTCGCTTCGTTCCGGTGGGCCCGGGGCATGACCGTCGTCGCCGCCCTGATGGCGGTCTTCTTCATCATGCAACTTGTCGGACAGGTGCCGGCCGCGCTTTGGGTCATTTTCGGCGAGGATCGCTTTCACTGGGACGCGACCACGATCGGCATTTCGCTTGCCGCATTTGGCATTCTGCATTCACTCGCCCAGGCAATGATCACCGGCCCTGTAGCCGCCCGGCTCGGCGAAAGGCGGGCACTCATGCTCGGAATGATTGCCGACGGCACAGGCTACATCCTGCTTGCCTTCGCGACACGGGGATGGATGGCGTTCCCGATCATGGTCCTGCTTGCTTCGGGTGGCATCGGAATGCCGGCGCTGCAAGCAATGTTGTCCAGGCAGGTGGATGAGGAACGTCAGGGGCAGCTGCAAGGCTCACTGGCGGCGCTCACCAGCCTGACCTCGATCGTCGGACCCCTCCTCTTCACGGCGATCTATGCGGCTTCTATAACAACGTGGAACGGGTGGGCATGGATTGCAGGCGCTGCCCTCTACTTGCTCTGCCTGCCGGCGCTGCGTCGCGGGCTTTGGAGCGGCGCAGGGCAACGAGCCGATCGCTGATCGTGGAAACGATAGGCCTATGCCATGCGGGTCAAGGCGACTTCCGGCAAGCTATACGCGCCCTAGGAGTGCGGTTGGAACGTTGGCCCAGCCAGATACTCCCGATCACGAGCAGGACGCCGATGATTTGAAGCGCACTCAGCGTCTGATCCAAGAACAACCATCCTAGCAACACGGCGGTCCCCGGGCTGAGAAAGCCCAGTAAGGAAACAACTGTAGGTTCGAGTCGCGAGATCCCCCGGAACCAAAGGAAGTAGGTTAAACCCGCTCCGATCAGGCCGAGCCACGCCAGGCCGAGAACATTGGTTCCTGTAGGCATCGGGATTGGCGGATCAAACACTAAAGCTACTGGAACGAGCAGAAGTCCTCCGGCCGCCAGTTGCCAGGCGGTAAAGGTGAGCAGAGGCACGGGAGGTTGCCACTTGCGGGTCAGCACGGTTCCGAACGCCATGGAAACCGCCCCCGCCAGGCCCGCTGCGACGCCGACAGGATCTAGCGCTGCGTTTGGTGTCAACACCAACAGCGCCACGCCCGCAGTTCCGCAAATAGCCCCCAGGACCGCCATCAATCGTATCGGGCTACCTAGCAGAGCGGCAGAGATGAACACGACCATCAGCGGCTGCACAGCGCCTACCGTCGCCGCGACCCCGCCCGGCAGGCGGTAGACCGAAATAAACAACAAGCTCCAGAATAGCGAAATATTAAGTGCGCCGAGGATGAAGATGCGCATCCACCAGATTCCCGTTGGAATCTGTCGGACGATCATCACGAGCAATAAACCCGCCGGCAACGCCCGCAGCATCGCGACCGTCATCGGTGAGAAGTTCGGCAGGTATTGGGTGGTGACAATGTAGGTGCTGCCCCAAATGGCAGGTGCTATCGCTGTGAACAATAAATCGGGCGTGCGTAATGACATGCGATTACAAGACCTCCGCTACGGCGATGGGTTTTTGAGAGTTGCAGGCGCCGCGATGACCGCACCCTGACTTGGACTGGCCCTGCCTCGCACCAATCCACCTGCGGCTATGGCCGCGATCATGCGAGGCCCGAAAATTACACGACCTGTACACGTCCGCCGAACCCGGAACGCAACAGAGCTTCGTGGGCATCCCGATCCGGGTCGTAGCAGCAGTCCTGGACCAAACGCACGTCGTAGTCCGCATCACTAGCCCAGGCGACGCTTGAAAGAACAACGCCGGTGGTGCTTATCCCGGCCATGACAAGCGTGCTTACGCCGCGCGTCCGAAGGTCGGCGTCGAGCGCCGTGCCATAAAAGACGCTGGCTCGCGGACATGCATAGAAAAGGTCGCCCCGTTCGATCGCAAGCCCTTCGACGGGCAGACCGGTGCGAAATCGTCCGCTCGGGAGATACGGTGAGATTTGGCGATTCGTCGCCGGCGGCGCATGTTCATACTCTTCGCCGAGCGAAAAGTTGGGGAACAGCACGGGCCGGCCGCGCAAGGCGTGCTGGAAGCCGCTGGTGATCACCCCGGAAGGCCTCGACCGGAAATTCTACGAAATCTGCGCCCTGTCCGAGCTGAAGAACGCCCTGCGCTCCGGCGACATCTGGGTCAAGGGCTCGCGGCAGTTCCGCGACTTCGACGACTACCTGCTGCCGGCCGAGAAGTTCGCCGCACTCAAGCGCGAGCAGGCCCTGCCCCTGGCGATCAACCCGAACAGCGACCAGTACCTGGAAGAGCGTTTGC
>NZ_JBJQKY010000052.1:0-5770 GCF_046486595.1 Escherichia sp. WS3063 | reverse complement strand
AGATCAAGAGCCTGTCCAATGTGCATAAAAAAATCCGGAAACAAGTGAGCGTTTCCGGATTCTTACACAGCCACTGGATCGGTCAACTGATCCTTAACTGATCGGCATTACAGCTCAAGGACTGCCGTTTTGTGTTTCAGGTTTTTGTTATGTATTGCTGCTGTTTGCGGCGATGATTTTCGCTACTTTTTCAGCTTGCGCATTCATCTGCATCTGACGGTATGCATTTTCCATCAGCGGCAGCGCATCACGCGTAGCCTGGGTATCCGGGTAGTCGCGCAACATGCCTTCTACGCGGTTAACGACGGCAACCCATGCACCACGTTCTGTATAGTACTCGGCAACGGAGTATTCATATTTCGCCAGACGATCTTTCAGGAATACCAGACGTTTGGTGGCATCGGTGGTGTACTGACTGTTCGGATAGCCGCGCACCAGTTTGGAAAAGTCACTAAACGCAGCTCGTGCATGTTGAGGATCGCGATCGCTACGGTCAACGCCAAAGAACCCTTGCAGCGCACTGTCATCCAGCGCCATATTGGTCAGGCCACGCATGTACATGACATAATCGATATTCGGATGGGTCGGGTTAAGGCGAATAAAACGATCGATGGCAGCCTGTGCTAACGGCAAATCGGCGTTTTTATAGTAGGCGTAGATGAGATCCAGCTGCACCTGCTGCGAATACGGACCAAACGGATAGCGATTATCTAACGCTTCCAGTTGCGTTATTGCCTGTCTCCAGTTACCGTCCTGCAGCTTTTGTTGTGCAGTCGCGTAAATTTCATTTGGCGGATTATCAGGTACTTCTTCCTTTGACCCCGAGCAACCCGCCAAAAACAGGCTTAGTGTGGCGGCTGCCACCAGATATTTCATGCGCGTCATGACGTTTTGACTTTCCTCAAAATGTAATACGGGAGATTCTCTGTTCCTGCTCCCGGTTAAGACCAGCTACAATAGCACACTATATTAAACGGCAAAGCCGTAAAACCCCAACGATAAACGAAGAAGCAGTATATATGGCACAACGAGTACAGCTCACTGCAACGGTGTCCGAAAACCAACTCGGTCAACGCTTAGATCAGGCTTTGGCCGAAATGTTCCCGGATTATTCACGTTCGCGGATAAAAGAATGGATCCTCGACCAGCGCGTGCTGGTTAACGGCAAAGTTTGTGATAAGCCGAAAGAAAAAGTATTGGGTGGCGAGCAGGTTGCCATCAACGCTGAGATTGAAGAAGAAGCGCGTTTTGAACCGCAGGATATCCCGCTGGATATCGTCTATGAAGATGACGATATCATCGTCATTAATAAACCGCGCGACCTGGTGGTACATCCTGGCGCGGGTAACCCGGATGGCACGGTACTGAATGCATTGCTTCATTATTATCCGCCCATTGCCGATGTACCGCGTGCAGGCATCGTCCATCGTCTGGATAAAGACACCACTGGCCTGATGGTTGTGGCAAAAACCGTTCCGGCTCAGACGCGTTTAGTCGAATCTTTGCAAAGGCGTGAAATTACTCGTGAGTATGAAGCGGTGGCAATTGGTCATATGACCGCTGGCGGTACAGTAGATGAACCAATCAGCCGCCACCCGACCAAACGTACCCATATGGCGGTGCATCCGATGGGCAAACCAGCGGTGACTCACTATCGCATCATGGAACACTTCCGTGTGCACACGCGTCTGCGGTTGCGTCTGGAAACTGGACGTACGCACCAGATCCGCGTGCATATGGCCCATATCACTCATCCGCTGGTGGGCGATCCGGTTTATGGTGGCCGTCCGCGTCCGCCAAAAGGTGCTTCGGAAGCGTTTATCTCCACGCTGCGTAAATTTGACCGCCAGGCGCTTCATGCAACCATGCTGCGTCTTTATCACCCGATCTCCGGTATCGAAATGGAATGGCATGCGCCTATTCCACAAGATATGGTGGAGCTGATTGAGGTGATGCGCGCCGATTTCGAAGAGCATAAAGATGAAGTGGACTGGTTATGAGTAAGCTGATTGTCCCGCAGTGGCCGCTGCCAAAAGGTGTTGCGGCCTGTAGCTCTACTCGTATCGGCGGCGTGAGCTTGCCCCCGTATGACTCGCTCAACCTCGGTGCCCATTGTGGCGATAACCCGGATCACGTTGAGGAGAATCGCAAGCGACTTTTTGCTGCGGGCAATTTGCCTTCTAAACCGGTCTGGCTTGAGCAGGTACACGGCAAAGATGTGCTTAAGCTTACTGGCGAACCTTATGCCTCAAAACGAGCAGATGCCTCTTATAGCAATACGCCCGGCACGGTTTGCGCAGTGATGACTGCCGACTGCCTCCCTGTGCTGTTTTGCAATCGAGCGGGAACGGAAGTCGCCGCCGCTCATGCTGGCTGGCGTGGACTGTGCGCAGGCGTGCTGGAAGAGACAGTTTCCTGTTTTGCTGATAATCCAGAAAATATTCTCGCCTGGTTAGGGCCGGCAATCGGTCCACGCGCGTTTGAAGTGGGAGCGGAGGTTCGCGAGGCGTTTATGGCAGTAGACGCCAAAGCGAGTACAGCTTTCATTCAGCATGGTGATAAGTATCTGGCGGATATTTATCTCCTTGCCCGGCAGCGTCTGGCGAACGTCGGTGTCGAACAAATTTTCGGCGGTGACCGTTGTACATATACGGAAAATGAGACTTTCTTCTCTTATCGTCGCGACAAGACCACCGGTCGTATGGCAAGTTTCATTTGGCTGATATAACCTAAAGAATCAAGACGATCCGGTACGCGTGATTTTCTTTTCACATTAATCTGGTCAATAACCTTGAATAATTGAGGGATGACCTCATTTAATCTCCAGTAGCAACTTTGATCCGTTATGGGAGGAGTTATGCGTCTGGATCGTCTTACTAATAAATTCCAGCTTGCTCTTGCCGATGCCCAATCACTTGCACTCGGGCACGACAACCAATTCATCGAACCACTTCATTTAATGAGCGCCCTGCTGAATCAGGAAGGGGGTTCGGTTAGTCCTTTATTAACATCCGCTGGCATAAATGCTGGCCAGTTGCGCACAGATATCAATCAGGCATTAAATCGTTTACCGCAGGTTGAAGGTACTGGTGGTGATGTCCAGCCATCACAGGATCTGGTGCGCGTTCTTAATCTTTGCGACAAGCTGGCGCAAAAACGTGGTGATAACTTTATCTCGTCAGAACTGTTCGTTCTGGCGGCACTTGAGTCTCGCGGCACGCTGGCCGACATCCTGAAAGCAGCAGGGGCGACCACCGCCAACATTACTCAAGCGATTGAACAAATGCGTGGAGGTGAAAGCGTGAACGATCAAGGTGCTGAAGACCAACGTCAGGCTTTGAAAAAATATACCATCGACCTTACCGAACGAGCCGAACAGGGTAAACTCGATCCGGTGATTGGTCGTGATGAAGAAATTCGCCGTACCATTCAGGTGCTGCAACGTCGTACTAAAAATAACCCGGTACTGATTGGTGAACCAGGCGTCGGTAAGACTGCCATCGTTGAAGGTCTGGCGCAGCGTATTATCAACGGCGAAGTGCCCGAAGGGTTGAAAGGCCGCCGCGTACTGGCGCTGGATATGGGCGCGCTGGTGGCTGGGGCGAAATATCGCGGTGAGTTTGAAGAACGTTTAAAAGGCGTACTTAACGATCTTGCCAAACAGGAAGGCAACGTCATCCTGTTTATCGACGAATTACATACCATGGTCGGCGCGGGTAAAGCCGATGGCGCAATGGACGCCGGAAACATGCTGAAACCGGCGCTGGCGCGTGGTGAATTGCACTGCGTAGGTGCCACGACGCTTGACGAATATCGCCAGTACATCGAAAAAGATGCTGCGCTGGAACGTCGTTTCCAGAAAGTGTTTGTTGCCGAGCCTTCTGTTGAAGATACCATTGCGATTCTACGTGGCCTGAAAGAACGTTACGAGCTGCACCACCATGTGCAAATTACTGACCCGGCAATTGTTGCAGCGGCGACGTTGTCTCATCGCTACATTGCTGACCGCCAGCTGCCAGATAAAGCCATCGACCTGATCGATGAGGCAGCATCCAGCATTCGTATGCAGATTGACTCAAAACCAGAAGAACTCGACCGACTCGATCGCCGTATCATCCAGCTCAAACTGGAACAACAGGCGTTAATGAAAGAGTCTGATGAAGCCAGTAAAAAACGTCTGGATATGCTCAACGAAGAACTGAGCGACAAAGAACGTCAGTACTCCGAGTTAGAAGAAGAGTGGAAAGCAGAGAAAGCATCGCTTTCTGGTACGCAGACCATTAAAGCGGAACTGGAACAGGCGAAAATCGCTATTGAACAGGCTCGCCGTGTGGGTGACCTGGCGCGGATGTCTGAACTGCAATACGGCAAAATCCCGGAACTGGAAAAGCAACTGGAAGCCGCAACGCAGCTCGAAGGCAAAACTATGCGTCTGTTGCGTAATAAAGTGACCGATGCCGAAATTGCTGAAGTGCTGGCGCGTTGGACGGGGATTCCGGTTTCTCGCATGATGGAAAGCGAGCGCGAAAAACTGCTGCGTATGGAGCAAGAACTGCACCATCGCGTTATTGGTCAGAACGAAGCGGTTGATGCGGTATCTAACGCTATTCGTCGTAGCCGTGCGGGGCTGGCGGATCCAAATCGCCCGATTGGTTCATTCCTGTTCCTCGGCCCAACGGGTGTGGGGAAAACTGAGCTTTGTAAGGCGCTGGCGAACTTTATGTTTGATAGCGACGAGGCGATGGTCCGTATCGATATGTCCGAGTTTATGGAGAAACACTCGGTGTCTCGTCTGGTTGGTGCGCCTCCGGGATATGTTGGTTATGAAGAAGGTGGCTACCTGACCGAAGCGGTGCGTCGTCGTCCGTATTCCGTCATCCTGCTGGATGAAGTGGAAAAAGCGCATCCGGATGTCTTCAACATTCTGTTGCAGGTCCTGGATGATGGGCGTCTGACTGACGGGCAGGGGAGAACGGTCGACTTCCGTAATACGGTTGTCATTATGACCTCTAACCTCGGTTCCGATTTGATTCAGGAACGCTTCGGTGAACTGGATTATGCGCACATGAAAGAGCTGGTGCTCGGTGTGGTAAGCCATAACTTCCGTCCGGAATTCATTAACCGTATCGATGAAGTGGTGGTCTTCCATCCGCTGGGTGAACAGCACATTGCGTCGATTGCGCAGATTCAGTTGAAACGTCTGTATAAACGTCTGGAAGAACGTGGTTATGAAATCCACATTTCTGACGAGGCGCTGAAACTGCTGAGCGAGAACGGTTACGATCCGGTCTATGGTGCACGTCCTCTGAAACGTGCAATTCAGCAGCAGATCGAAAACCCGCTGGCACAGCAAATACTGTCTGGTGAATTGGTTCCGGGTAAAGTGATTCGCCTGGAAGTTAATGAAGACCGGATTGTCGCCGTCCAGTAAATGATAAAACGAGCCCTTCGGGGCTCGTTTTTGTCTATAAGTTAGACGGGAAAGACTATATTTAAGATGTTTTGCCTGAAAAATGAGCGAACGATAAAGTTTTTATATTTTTCGCTTGTCAGACCGGAATAACTCCCTATAATGCGCCACCACTGACACGGAACAACGGCAAACACGCCGCCGGGTCAGCGGGGTTCTCCTGAGAATCTCAACAGAGAAAGCAAAAATAAATGCTTGACTCTGTAGCGGGAAAGTGTATTATGCACACCCCGCGCCGCTGAGAAAAAGCGAAGCGGCACTGCTCTTTAACAATTTATCAGACAATCTGTGTGGGCACTC
>NZ_JBJQKY010000051.1:0-6141 GCF_046486595.1 Escherichia sp. WS3063 | reverse complement strand
CGTGTTAACGACAGCCGCTTCTCGGATACCGCCGGGCGGCTGATGTACCGGCACAGCCGTTCGAGCTTCTTGCGTTCATCGGCCCTGGCCGCCACGCCGGCGTGCAGGCTGGACCCGGCTACCTTGCCAATCCCGTCACCGAACGGATCACCACTGGTCGGCAGAGTTTGCAAAGTGAACACCTTTCGCCCCGCCTGTGAACCGACAGCGATACGGTAAGTGATCGAGTGCCCCAGCAGGGGTGTCATCGGGTCGTCATCCACCGCATCCGAGGCCAGATAGCTGTTTTCGACATCCCGTTCCAGCAGGCCTTGCCGTTCCAGATAGCGACCCACCCGGTGGGCGATGGTGTGCGTCAGCGGCACTGTTGCAAATAACCACGAATGGTAAGCTGAAGACTGTTTTAGCTAAAGGTGCAGCATATGAATCCTTTCCATGGTCGGCATTTTCAGGGCGAAATCATTCTTTGGGCTGTGCGCTGGTATTGTAAATATGGCATTAGCTATCGTGAACTGCAGGAAATGCTGGCCGAACGGGGTGTGAATGTTGATCACACGACTATTTACCGTTGGGTTCAACGTTATGCTCCTGAAATAGAAAAACGTTTACGCTGGTATTGGCGTAATCCTACAGATCTGAGCTCGTGGCATATTGATGAAACCTATGTAAAAGTGAATGGACGATGGTCTTATCTGTATCGTGCAGTCGATCAACGTGGCGATACCATTGATTTTTATCTTTCTTCTAGACGTAATACCAAATCAGCATATTGTTTTCTTGGAAAAATTTTAAATAATGTGAAGAAGTGGCAAATTCCACAAGTGATCAACACGGATAAAGCACCCACATATGGACGTGCTTTATCACGGTTAAAACGGGAAGGTAAATGTCCACCAGACCTTGAGCACAGGCAGATTAAGTATAAAAATAACGTGATTGAATGTGATCATGGCAAGCTAAAGCGGATCATCAGGGCCACATTAGGATTCAAATCTATGAAGACGGCTTATGCCACAATTAAAGGTATTGAAGTCATGCGTGCACTACGTAAAGGACAAGCATCGTCATTTTATTATGGTCAGCCTCAGGGTGAAGTGTGTCTAATCAACAGGGTTTTCGGTCTCTAAGTACTTTTTAAAGGGAACATCATCGACTCAAATCTCTATTTGCAACAGTGCCAAAAAAACCAACTTCAAGTTGGTTTTTCTTTTTTAATCATCAGTGGCGACCTTAACACCATATCCAATTAAACCTGCAAGGCTAGCATAGGCTATTTTGGCATAAATCGAACCCCACCAGACCGTAATTTTACTGGCACCAAATTCCCGAACCGTTTGCCCCATAAAATTAGTGGTTTCATAGAAATTTTTAGCAGAATAACCTAACGCAATATGATCAAGGACAGGGAATAAACTAAAAGCTAAACCTACTGCTGCTGCGGGGAAAGTAAACTCTCTTGATAGACCGAATTTTCCAGTAATAAATACAAGCGATACCACGATAATTAATCTAATGATAGTCCATAGCATCACTGTGAAAGGCAAGTTAAAGATGCCTGCTCCCTGCCACGCAAGACCGCAAACAACTAGGGGTCGTCTCAGAAAACGGAAAATAAAGCACGCTAAGCCGGTTGCAGAGGCCGTAGCGGCCTGAACTTCCCCGCGCCGATCTTGGCGCTGCTGCGCCATAGGTAATCACCGGTCAGGTTGATGTGCTCCCAGCCGAGTGGCGACAGGTACTGCAATAGCGAGTCATCGACGGCATGACCATTGCCGCGCAACGCATGCGCCGCACGCTCCAGGTAGACCGTGTTCCACAGCACGATGGCCGCCGTCACCAGGTTGAGGCCGCTGGCCCGGTAGCGCTGCTGCTCGAAACTGCGGTCACGGATTTCACCAAGGCGGTTGAAGAACACGGCACGGGCCAGCGCATTGCGCGCCTCGCCCTTGTTCAGCCCGGCATGCACGCGGCGGCGTAGCTCGACGCTTTGCAGCCAGTCGAGGATGAACAGCGTGCGCTCGATGCGGCCCAACTCGCGCAGCGCGACGGCCAAGCCGTTCTGGCGCGGGTAGCTGCCGAGTTTCCTGAGCATCAGCGAGGCCGTCACCGTGCCCTGCTTGATCGAGGTGGCCAGCCGCAGGATTTCGTCCCAATGGGCGCGGACGTGCTTGATGTTGAGCGTGCCGCCGATCATCGGCTTGAGCGCGTCATAGGCGGCATCGCCCTTCGGGATGTAGAGCTTGGTGTCGCCCAGGTCGCGGATGCGCGGCGCGAAGCGGAAGCCCAAGAGGTGCATCAGGGCGAAGACGTGATCGGTGAAGCCCGCCGTGTCGGTGTAGTGCTCCTCGATCCGCAGGTCGGATTCGTGGTACAGCAGGCCGTCGAGCACGTAGGTTGAGTCGCGCAGGCCGACATTGACCACCTTGGTGTGGAATGGCGCGTATTGGTCGGAGATGTGGGTGTAGAAAGTCCGTCCTGGGCTGCTGCCATATTTTGGGTTGATGTGCCCCGTGCTCTTTGCCTTGCTAGCGGTTCGGAAATTCTGTCCGTCCGATGATGATGTGGTGCCATCGCCCCAGTGCCCGGCAAAGGGATGCCGAAACTGAGCGTTGACCAGTTCAGCCAACGCTGTCGAGTACGTTTCGTCGCGGGTATGCCAGGCTTGCAGCCAAGCGAGCTTCGCGTAGGTCGTGCCGGGGCAGGACTCGGCCATCTTGGTCAGGCCCAGGTTGATCGCGTCGGCCAGGATCGTGGTCAACAACAGGTTCTTGTCCTTGGCCAGATCGCCCGATTTCAAGTGCGTGAAGTGCCGGGTGAAGCCCGTCCACTCATCGACTTCGAGCAGCAGTTCGGTGATCTTGACGTGCGGCAGGACCATGGCTGTCTGGTCTATCAGCGCCTGCGCGGTGTCGGGCACCGCCGCATCCAGCGGCGTGATCTTCAAGCCCGACTCGGTGATGATGGCATCCGGCAGGTCGTTGGCTGCCGCCATGCGGTTGACGGTGGCAAGTTGTGCTTCCAGCAGCGTCAGCCGCTCATGCAGATATTGTTCGCAGTCGGTGGCCACGGCCAGCGGCAATTCGCTGGACTGCTTGAGGCTGGTGAACTTCTCGGGCGGTACCAGGTAGTCCTCGAAGTCCTTGAACTGGCGTGAACCCTGCACCCAGATGTCGCCCGAGCGCAGGGAGTTCTTCAACTCGGACAGCGCGCACAGTTCGTAGTAGCGCCGGTCGATGCCGGCGTCGGTCATCACCAGTTTCTGCCAGCGCGGCTTGATGAAGCCGGTCGGTGCATCGGCTGGCAGCTTGCGGGCGTTGTCGGTGTTCATGCCGCGCAGCACCTCAATGGCATCAAGCACGTTTTTGGCGGCGGGCGCGGCCCGCAGCTTGAGCACGGCAAGGAATTCCGGTGCATAGCGGCGCAGGGTGGCGTAGCTCTCGCCGATGCGATGCAGGAAATCGAAGTCATCGGGTTGCGCGAGCTTCTGCGCCTCGGTGACGCTCTCGGCAAAGGAATCCCAGGACATGACGGCCTCGATGGCGGCAAACGCATCGCGGCCTGATTGCTTGGCGTCGATCAGCGCCTGACCGATGCGCCCGTACAGACGTACCTTGGCGTTGATGGCCTTGCCTGACGCCTGGAACTGCTGCTGATGCTTATTCTTGGCAGCGTTAAACAGCTTACCCAGGATGCGGTCGTGCAGGTCGATGATTTCGTCGGTGACGGTGGCCAGCGCCACGAGAGTGGCGTAGCGCCGTTGCGGCTCGAATTTGGCCAGGTCGGCGGGTGTCATCTGGCCGCCCTCGCGGGCAATCTTGAGCAGGCGGTTCTGGTGAACCAGCCGCTCGATGCCGGTAGGCAGATCGAGTGCCTGCCATGCCTTGAGGCGTTCGATGTGTTCCAGCATATGCCGCGAATTTGGCTTGGCCGGAGACTGGCGCAACCAAGCCAACCAGGTCGTCTTGCCGTTGTCCCGGCGCTTGAGCAGATCGTCGAGGCGGCGGCGATGCGCGTCCGCCAGTGGTTCGGCCAAGGCGTCGTAGATGCGCCGGTTAGCACGGGTGATCGCCTCGGCACTCGCCCGCTCGACGGCGTTGAGGGCGGGCAGAATGACCGACTGCCGCCGCAGGTGCCCGATCAAGGCGCTGGCCAGCACGATGCCTTTGTCGGTTTGCATCGCCAGCTCGGTCAGCATCTGGACGGCCTGCCGGTAATGGCTCATGGTGAAGGGCCGGAAACCGAACACGGTTTGCAGCTCGCTCAGGTGCTCGCGCCGGGTCTGCTCCCGCTGGCCGTACTCGTTCCAGCTTTCGACGCCGACCTTGAGCTGGTCGGCGACCAGCTTCAACAAGGGCGGGAACGGTAGTTCATCGACGCCCAGGATGACGCCGGGAAAGCGCAGGTAACAGAGCTGCACCGCGAAGCCCAGCCGATTGGCTGGCCCGCGCCGCTGTCGGATGATCGAGAGGTCGGTATCGTTGAATGTGTAATGTCGGATCAGGTCGTCCTTGGAGTCCGGCAACGCCAGCAGGCTTTCCCGCTCGGCGGCGGACAGGATGGAACGACGTGGCATATTTACTGATCCGTTCTCAAGTATTGATACAGGGTTTCGCGACTGATTCCGAATTCACGAGCAAGCTTGGTCTTTTGCTCGCCAGCCTCGACACGTTGGCGCAGTTCGGCAATACGCTCAGACGACAGGGATTTCTTCCTGCCACGGTAAGCCCCGCGTTGCTTGGCGAGCGCAATACCCTCGCGCTGACGCTCGCGGATCAGGGCGCGCTCGAACTCGGCGAACGCGCCCATCACCGAGAGCATCAGGTTCGCCATCGGAGAGTCTTCGCCAGTAAAACTGAGGTGTTCCTTGACGAATTCGATATGCACGCCGCGTTGTGTCAGCGTTTGCACGATCCGGCGCAAATCATCGAGATTGCGCGCCAGGCGATCCATGCTATGCACCACCACGGTGTCGCCGGTGCGGGCGAAGCTTATCAGCGCTTCCAGTTGCGGACGCTTGACATCCTTGCCGGATGCCTTGTCGCTAAAAGCGCGATCAACCTTGACGCCTTCCAGTTGCCGTTCCGGGTTCTGGTCGAAGGTGCTGACCCTGATATACCCAATGCGCTGTCCAGTCATGGAATTCCCTGCAAAATGTCAGGGAAGACTCTATGACCTTCAACGAGATATGTCAATAAATTCAAAATTCAATCCTATCCTGACGCAATTTACACATGGCATCTGACATCAGGTTAGGGTATGCCTCAACCTGGCGGCGGCGAATCACAAGCGTCCGGTTTGACGCTGGTTTCGGTCGCAGTGCTGGCCCGCGCCTGGAAGCGCTGATAGCACTCCAGCCCGCAGAAATGCTCCACGTACTCGGCCCCTTCCGGCGTGAAGGCGGCATCGAGCGGGATTTCCTTGCAGCACACGCAGCAACTGGTGCTCGGTTCATTGGCGTTCATGGTGGTGTTCCTCCATTGGTTGACGAAGCCGACGAAGGCCGCCGCCGGCATCGGCCTGGCGAACAGGAAACCCTGCACCGTGTCGCAACCCGCCTGCCGCAACCACGCAAGGCAGTCGGGTGTTTCCACACCCTCGGCTACCACCTCCATTGTCGTTTTCAGAAGACGGCTGCACTGAACGTCAGAAGCCGACTGCACTATAGCAGCGGAGGGGTTGGATCCATCAGGCAACGACGGGCTGCTGCCGGCCATCAGCGGACGCAGGGAGGACTTTCCGCAACCGGCCGTTCGATGCGGCACCGATGGCCTTCGCGCAGGGGTAGTGAATCCGCCAGGATTGACTTGCGCTGCCCTACCTCTCACTAGTGAGGGGCGGCAGCGCATCAAGCGGTGAGCGCACTCCGGCACCGCCAACTTTCAGCACATGCGTGTAAATCATCGTCGTAGAGACGTCGGAATGGCCGAGCAGATCCTGCACGGTTCGAATGTCGTAACCGCTGCGGAGCAAGGCCGTCGCGAACGAGTGGCGGAGGGTGTGCGGTGTGGCGGGCTTCGTGATGCCTGCTTGTTCTACGGCACGTTTGAAGGCGCGCTGAAAGGTCTGGTCATACATGTGATGGCGACGCACGACACCGCTCCGTGGATCGGTCGAATGCGTGTGCTGCGCAAAAACCCAGAA
>NZ_JBJQKY010000050.1:0-6508 GCF_046486595.1 Escherichia sp. WS3063 | reverse complement strand
GAACTCAGGGGTGAAAGTACGTTTGGTTTTCTTGTTCATTAAGTCACCTGTTTTGTGTTGAGGTGAGAATATCACCTTTAATCAGGTGGCCAAATTTACTGTGCCACTACACATAATACGACGGGTTTAATTATCGGTCAGCCCCCTGAAGCCGCTATTTCCGCCAGCGAAGCTGACCCTGCGCCAGAGCCAGAAACAAAAGAAGAGCAAAGTATCTGGGACATGATGTTGATGATCCAGATGGATGAAAGTCGGGCGAAAATTGAAGCTTCGGCAGTCCAGCTTGATTTGGCTATTGGTGCTGCCAAAGCATTCTGGAACCAGTTCCCGGATATGGCGACGATGATAGGCCAGGGGGCCACCATGCAGTATGCCGGAGAAATGCAGATGAACGGCGCCATGCTTTCTGCGATGGGCATGGATGATATTGGCGAGGATATGTACAACATGGGCGGAGATCTCCGGGAGCATGCGGGAGATTTCAATCTGGACATGTACCGTCTGGAAATGAGCAACAGGAACCAGGAAATTGGCGGCATGATTTATGACTATGGCTCGCTGGCGCTGGGAGGATATGGTCTGGCCCGAGGCGGGTTCGTGGGTCTTAGAGCGATGCGGACTGCCAGTAAACTGGCACGAGAAGAAGCAGCGGCGGGGAAATTCACCGCCGATCTGCTGAAGGTAAACAAAGCAGACGATGTTGTCAGTGACGCAGAAAAGTTGGCGGATGATGTCATACCCGAAGGCCAGGATGGCGCAAATATTAAAGGTGAAACCGAGGGAACTGGTGATCAGAGTAAATGTGTTGGTGCTCAGTTGTGCACCAAACCCGGTGAGCCTGTGGATATTGGCACCGGCGATTTTCTCCAGCATTTCAGCGTGCTTTCGCTGCCGGGTTCCCTGCCGCTGACGCTCTCGCGTTTTTACCGCTCACAGGCCAGGGGGACCGGGATTTTCGGCCCGAAATGGACCGATGAGTGGTCAGCGTCGCTGACGATACAGGGTAACCGGCTGCATTTTACCGACAGTGAAGGCGTTGTACTGTATTACCGCCTGCCGCAGGACGGTATCTTTCGCGGTGCAGTGAACTCACGCCAGGCGTACTACCGGCTGACGGGAAGCCTGCGCGATGGCGTGAGCGTTTTCGATCGCCGTTCGCAGCAGACACAGCTCTTTTCCCCGGCAGGCAATGGCGTCTGGCGGTTGTCCGCTGTCTTCGATAATTATGGCAACCGGATTGATTTTATCCGCACTGATGGTCTGCTGACAGAAATCCGTCACAGCGATGGCTATATGCTCGCCCTTGCCTGGCAACAGGCTCAGCTGATGAGCATTGACCTGGCAACGCCGCAGCGTCAGCGTCTTGTGACCTGCCAGTATGATGACAATGGTTTTATGGCAGAATGCGATACCTTCCAGTTCTCGCATTTATGGCATGAGTACACATCAGAAGGCTTTATGACCCGCTGGCGGGATACGGACAAAACCTGTGTGGATATCCGCTATGATCCGCAGGGGCGCGCTGTCAGCACACTGTCAACGGAAGGCTACTTCGATGACCGCTTTATCTATAACGATGATGAAAAATGCACCACCTACCTGGATGCAGAAGGGGGCGAAACCCGTTACTGGTATAACGAGGACGGCCTGGTCACCCGCTGTATCGATCCGCTGGGGCGGGAAGAAATTACCGTCTGGAATAATGCCCGGCTTCAGTCACGCACCGATGCGCTGGGGCGTACCACGGCGTACCGCTATAACCGGGAAGGTGAGGTTATCCAGGTTGCCCTGCCGGGCGGCTATGGCCTGTTCTACGAGTATAATGATACCGGTCAGTTAACCCGGCTGTCGACAACTGATAATCAGGCGTGGCAATGGGTCTATGATGATCGGGGCAGCATAATCAGCCTGATCGACCCTCAGGGCCGGAAACAGCAGTTCAGCTACAGTGAACAGGGTGATTTGCTTGCACGGATTCTGCCGGGCGGGGCCACCTGGTGCTGGAGTCATGACGCCCTGCATCAGGTGCGCGAGACTGTTGCGCCAGACGGCGGCATCACGCAGACCGAACAGGATATGCTGGGCCGACTGTTAAGTGTGAAAGACCCACTTGGCTTCACCACGCAGTTTCGTCACAGCAAAATCCACGCCGGGCCACAGGGCTGCGTGGAAGAAATCCAGCGCCCGGACGGCGTGCGGGAACTGATGCGCCAGAACAGCGAAAAGCTACCGGAAAGCTTTACCGATGGCGAGGGCAAAACCACCCGTTACGAATACGGTGCATTCGATCTGCTCACGGCTCTGGTGCGTCCTGACGGCGAGCGGCTGGCGTGTCGCTACGATAAACTGACCCGCCTGACCGAAATTACCAACGCCGAAGGCGAGCGCTACCGTCTTAAATATGATAAAGCCGGGCAGCTTGTAGCAGAAACAGACTTCACCGGACGCACGCTGAACTACACCTACGATGCCGTCGGGCGTTGTATTCGCACCAGCTTCCCGGACGGCACTCACCTTAACCGCCGCTACAACGTGAATGACCAGGTGACGGACGAGGAAGTCACACAGGGCAACAGTGACCGAACTCTGAGTGTCACCACATTTCGTTACGACACGCAGCGTCGTCTGGTGGAAGCGAAGAATGACGATGCCACCGTTACATTTGAATATAACGATGCAAACCAGATTGTTGCCGAAACGCTGAACGGCAGGCGCACAGAATACCGTTACGACCCTGACCTGGATACGGTCACACAGCGCACCACAGCAGGTATCACAGAACGCTTTACCCGAAACCTGATGGGGCATCTGGCATCCTGGCAGATAGCGGACCATGCCCCGCTGACATTTGAGCACGACCTGCGCGGCCTGGAAACGTCCAGGCGGAGCGAGGCCGGGTTTTACCAGACGCTGGCATACACGCGCACAGGGATGCCAGCGAAGCAGAATGCCGGGGACCACCAGGCCGGGCCGTACGAACGGAACAAAAGCCTGGAGCGCCAGTGGCTGTATGACAAGGCGTACAACCTGACGGTAATATCAGACTCGCTGCGGGGATCAGCCTTCAACAATATGACGGTTAACGACCAGGTAAGCCATGCCACCTGGACGGGCGATTCCCGGGAGTTTCCGCTGTGTGAGGAACTGTTCACTTATGACAAAAACCTGAATATTGCCCGCCGCCAGACATGGGTAAATGAGGTGCTGGAAAGCGAGACACACCAGCAGTTGCGGCATGGAAGAGTTGTTTCCAGAGAGCACAAAGGCTGGCGGCATCAGACACACCGCATCAACCCGGACACAGGAAAGCCGGAAGAGGGAAAATTTGTCCGGGTGGTGAATGAGCACAATATTACCTGGACGTACGATGCTAATGGTCGCCTGGTGGAGAAACTGGTCGATAAAGGCGGCTATCGTCCGCTCGAATGGCGCTATCGCTGGGATGCCAGAAGTCAGCTTACCGGGCTTGAAACGCCGGAGGGGGAACGCTGGGAGTATAAATACGACCCGTTTGGCAGGCGCATCAGCAAACGGTGTACCAACCGTGATAAGTCCGGAATGGATTTCCACTGGAATGGCGATCAGTTAACCGAAGAAATTCCTGTTGGTACTGATGGCAAACCAGAATATGAAAATGCCATTCGCTGGATATATGAACCGGGAAGTTTTACACCGCTGGCACGTTATGAGAAAGGCTTGCTGCATTACGCGGTGACGGATACGGTCGGTCGTGTCCAGGAGTTGCTGACCGAAGACGGCACGATTGTCTGGCGGGGAAAACAGCAACTTTGGGGCCGGGAAGAAGGCAGAAACAAGGATGATGCGCCTGACTGCCGCCTGCGTTTTCCGGGGCAGTACGAAGATACGGAATCAGGACTGTACTATAACCGGTTCAGGTACTATGATCCTGATACGGCGCAGTATATTTCGGCAGATCCCATTGGGTTACTTGGGGGATTAAATCCATATTCATATGTACAGAACCCATTTAGTTATATTGACCCTTTAGGTTTATCGGCATTATTTGCATTCCTGCAAGAAGTAAATTGTAAAAAACTATGGAGTAAAGGAAGTTGGGATACTCCGGCAGAGTCATTACTGGAGCACTTCAGAAAACATGGTCGTGAAGTTGGTGCAGAAACGGTAGAGCAATATCTAAATAAAGCTAAGGTTTTTTCTGAGAACTTGAGAAGAATAAAACCAACCAAAGTTTCTGGTTATACTGAAAATGTGTGGAGATATAGAAAGAACGGAAGATATATTGATGTTGCGGTAGATACAGGGGAAATTGTCTCTTTTGGTCGTTTATAGAGGAAAAGATATGGGCTGGCATCAAATGAAAATACGCAGTGTATCTAAAGTAGAGAAAGTTGAAGCCGAGTTTGTAATTTGGATGTTTGGTGTTATCCCTAGCGCAAAAGTAAAAATAAAAATACGAGAGTCTCAGGATGGGAGTTACATGGGGATTACAAATGTAATGATTAAACGGAAATTTGATGATTGTCCCGAAGGTGCTATTGGCTGGGGAAAAACAGTAGATGAGGCATTGGAAAATACTATAAATAACTTCCTAGCAATTTTAGATAGTGATTATCCAAGAGAGTTATATCCAGATGGACTTTCTGATGAGCATATAGAATATATGGATCATTCCGATTTTTAATGGAATGATAATATCCATTTAACTGACGGTCATCTAACCAAGAAATTCCGGTCAGCCAGGACGGCAAGCCAGATGATGAAAACGCCATCCGCTGGATATACGAACCGGGAAGTTTTACACCGCTGGCGCGTTATGAGAAAGGCTTGTTGCATTACGCGGTGACGGATACGGTCGGCCGTGTCCAGGAACTGCTGACCGAGGGCGGCACCATTGTCTGGCGGGGAAAACAACAGCTCTGGGGCCGGGAAGAAGGCAGGAACAGGGATGATGCACCTGACTGCCGCCTGCGTTTTCCGGGGCAGTATGAAGATGCCGAATCAGGACTGTACTATAACCGGTTCCGGTACTATGATCCTGATACTGCGCAGTATATTTCGGCAGATCCAACCGGGGTGTTGGGAGGTATTAATCCATACAGTTACGTCAAAGATCCGTTAAATTGGATTGATCCATTAGGCCTTAACGCTGATTGTGTATGGAAGGCTGCGGATATTAAAAATTCTGAGAACTGGAATGGTTGTGAAGATTTTGCATTGTGGGTACAAAAGAAAATCGGTGGTGATATTGCAAGAATTAGACCTGATTTCGGAGCTCCTTCATTAGGTAAATACAGAGGCACGAATCCCGGTTGGGCATATCACGACGTTGTAGTAAAAGATGGTCGGGTTTATGATGCCTTTACTGGCTCAGACGGTTTACCATTACAAGAATATAAAGAGTTATGGCAATATCCTGATGCAATCAATTTTGGATTTTAATTATGAATAAAAATATCCTCCTAAAAAAAATTGTTTTTTTTAAGAAGCATATCGATATGTATCTACTTGAAAATAACTATGAAAACACTGTGGCTTTTATACTAGGGATGGATTTTTCCTTTGACGGTAAAATGTTAGAGGGATTTAGAGAGTGGCTCCTTTTACAATACAATGTACGTTCCAATTTAAGTTGGATGAAGCTCGTAGAACTTATCTATGCCGATAATGTAAATGAAGGTATAAGTAAGGTTGATTTTTTATTAGATAATTTAATGGAGTATGTTGCTTCCATGTAAGGTAATTAAAAATTGATGGATTAGCAAAGCAGATAATATGCAAAGTAATCCGTTGCTCAGAACAGAGCAACGGAGGGATTATGATTTACAATTTATATTATCGCTGCAAAATGTAAAACTACTCAGGCACTTGCCAGCGCAGAGAACTGAAAACCTGCGGCGTGGACGACGCTGCGGAGTGTTTTCAGTGTCGGGTTGCCGGTCGGGGAGAGCGTGCGGTACAGTGATTCACGCGATACACCGGCTTTCTGGGCAACCGTCGCCATTCCTCCCCGCGCTTCAACAACATGGCGTAACGCGAGTAAAAAAGCTTCCTGACCGCCATCTTCATCCATATCCAGAAATGCCTGATGCAGATAGGCCTGAGCAAAAGCAGGATCTTCCCGGAGCGCTTCCACCATGACATCATCATATAAACGTTCTTTCGCCATACATCACCTCTTCAAATAGTCTTTGAGGCAGCGAATAGCCTCATCTATATCTGCATCCTGCGTACGCTTGTCGCCAGCCAGAATCAACAGGACGACTTCTCCATCCACCAGGCTGTAATAAACCCGATACCCAGCCCCTTGATCTATCCTGAGTTCCCAGACACCTTCCCGGCAGGGCTTATGGTCGCCAAAATTGTCCGAAGCCATCCGGTTGATCCGGGAAGCGATCTTTGCCTTCGCGATGGGGTCGCGTAACCCTTTAAAAAACTCTGCATACAGATCTCGCCCGTCGGCAGTTATGTAGGTCTTTATCGTTTTCATAAAAGATAGTAGCTTAAAAGCTACTTTTTATCCAGTAAT
>NZ_JBJQKY010000049.1:0-7261 GCF_046486595.1 Escherichia sp. WS3063 | reverse complement strand
AAGAATTTATTCGCTTTGTGAAAGGCGAGATCATCAAGTCAGTTGGTAAATGATGTCTAACAATTCGTTCAAGCCGACCGCGCTACGCGCGGCGGCTTAACTCCGGCGTTGGGCGCACAATAAGGCTCCTTGCAGAGTTGCTTGAAAGTTGTTACGATTCAAATTCAATCATGAGATAGTCAGCAGATGAGCACTTCCAAGAACGCAGACAAGTAAGCCGCAGCAACCTTCATTTTTCGGTTGTTGCGGCGTTCTCATGAATCCTTTTGCTCTACGGGAGCGCCGCCAAATCCTTTGTTCAAGGAGATGGTTTCGTGAGCTCAAAAAACTTTAGTTGGCGGTACTCCCTTGCCGCCACGGTGTTGTTGTTATCACCGTTCGATTTATTGGCATCACTCGGCATGGACATGTACTTGCCAGCAGTGCCGTTTATGCCAAACGCGCTTGGTACGACAGCGAGCACAATTCAGCTTACGCTGACAACGTACTTGGTCATGATTGGTGCCGGTCAGCTCTTGTTTGGACCGCTATCGGACCGACTGGGGCGCCGCCCCGTTCTACTGGGAGGTGGCCTCGCCTACGTTGTGGCGTCAATGGGCCTCGCTCTTACGTCATCGGCTGAAGTCTTTCTGGGGCTTCGGATTCTTCAGGCTTGTGGTGCCTCGGCGTGCCTTGTTTCCACATTTGCAACAGTACGTGACATTTACGCAGGTCGCGAGGAAAGTAATGTCATTTACGGCATACTCGGATCCATGCTGGCCATGGTCCCGGCGGTAGGCCCATTGCTCGGAGCGCTCGTCGACATGTGGCTTGGGTGGCGGGCTATCTTTGCGTTTCTAGGTTTGGGCATGATCGCTGCATCTGCAGCAGCGTGGCGATTCTGGCCTGAAACCCGGGTGCAACGAGTTGCGGGCTTGCAATGGTCGCAGCTGCTACTCCCCGTTAAGTGCCTGAACTTCTGGTTGTACACGTTGTGTTACGCCGCTGGAATGGGTAGCTTCTTCGTCTTTTTCTCCATTGCGCCCGGACTAATGATGGGCAGGCAAGGTGTGTCTCAGCTTGGCTTCAGCCTGCTGTTCGCCACAGTGGCAATTGCCATGGTGTTTACGGCTCGTTTTATGGGGCGTGTGATACCCAAGTGGGGCAGCCCAAGTGTCTTGCGAATGGGAATGGGATGCCTGATAGCTGGAGCAGTATTGCTTGCCATCACCGAAATATGGGCTTTGCAGTCCGTGTTAGGCTTTATTGCTCCAATGTGGCTAGTGGGTATTGGTGTCGCCACAGCGGTATCTGTGGCGCCCAATGGCGCTCTTCGAGGATTCGACCATGTTGCTGGAACGGTCACGGCAGTCTACTTCTGCTTGGGCGGTGTACTGCTAGGAAGCATCGGAACGTTGATCATTTCGCTGTTGCCGCGCAACACGGCTTGGCCGGTTGTCGTGTACTGTTTGACCCTTGCAACAGTCGTGCTCGGTCTGTCTTGTGTTTCCCGAGTGAAGGGCTCTCGCGGCCAGGGGGAGCATGATGTGGTCGCGCTACAAAGTGCGGAAAGTACATCAAATCCCAATCGTTGAGAGAATGTGGCAAGCTATCGCCCAACAAATCGCTGCAGCCGACCCAAAACCGCTACGCGGTTTCGGTCGGCTGAGCTCAGGCGTTAAACATCATGAGGGAAGCGGTGATCGCCGAAGTATCGACTCAACTATCAGAGGTAGTTGGCGTCATCGAGCGCCATCTCGAACCGACGTTGCTGGCCGTACATTTGTACGGCTCCGCAGTGGATGGCGGCCTGAAGCCACACAGTGATATTGATTTGCTGGTTACGGTGACCGTAAGGCTTGATGAAACAACGCGGCGAGCTTTGATCAACGACCTTTTGGAAACTTCGGCTTCCCCTGGAGAGAGCGAGATTCTCCGCGCTGTAGAAGTCACCATTGTTGTGCACGACGACATCATTCCGTGGCGTTATCCAGCTAAGCGCGAACTGCAATTTGGAGAATGGCAGCGCAATGACATTCTTGCAGGTATCTTCGAGCCAGCCACGATCGACATTGATCTGGCTATCTTGCTGACAAAAGCAAGAGAACATAGCGTTGCCTTGGTAGGTCCAGCGGCGGAGGAACTCTTTGATCCGGTTCCTGAACAGGATCTATTTGAGGCGCTAAATGAAACCTTAACGCTATGGAACTCGCCGCCCGACTGGGCTGGCGATGAGCGAAATGTAGTGCTTACGTTGTCCCGCATTTGGTACAGCGCAGTAACCGGCAAAATCGCGCCGAAGGATGTCGCTGCCGACTGGGCAATGGAGCGCCTGCCGGCCCAGTATCAGCCCGTCATACTTGAAGCTAGACAGGCTTATCTTGGACAAGAAGAAGATCGCTTGGCCTCCCGCGCAGATCAGTTGGAAGAATTTGTTCACTACGTGAAAGGCGAGATCACCAAGGTAGTCGGCAAATAATGTCTAACAATTCGTTCAAGCCGACGCCGCTTCGCGGCGCGGCTTAACTCAAGCGTTAGATGCCAGATTTGGCGTTGCGTATGCTCACAGAAAATCGACAGCCGCAAGACTGTTTTTGGCAACTCATAGCCACCACTATTTATCCTTCATACCGTAGAGGAGATTGCACGTGAAGAACTGGCTCTTTCTGGCTATTGCAATATTTGGTGAGGTCGTCGCAACTTCCGCACTGAAGTCCAGCCATGGATTCACCAAGTTAGTTCCTTCTGTTGTAGTTGTGGCTGGCTACGGGCTTGCGTTCTATTTCCTCTCTCTCGCACTCAAGTCCATCCCGGTCGGCATTGCTTATGCTGTTTGGGCTGGCCTCGGCATCGTACTTGTGGCAGCTATCGCTTGGATCTTCCATGGCCAGAAACTAGACTTGTGGGCGTTCGTTGGCATGGGACTTATCGTTAGTGGCGTCGCCGTTCTAAATCTGCTATCCAAGGTCAGCGCACATTGATCGGGCTGGCATCTAACAGTTCATTCAAGCCGACGCCGCTTCGCGGCGCGGCTTAATTCAGGTGTTAGTCGGACGCCTACGGCGCCGAGGAAAAAAGAAACCAAACCATTCTTGCTGCCAAAGAGAAAAACCCCTTACGGTGGCGTACTGGGAAAGTGCGTATCTACGACGCCTTGCCGGTCTCAATGTCATGCCGTCCTCTTTCGAAGGCTGCTTGATGCAAACCTCTCAAAAATCTGGCATAAACTATCTTGACATATTCCGATTGAACACCTTCCGAATATCAGCGGCTATCAGCGGGATCTCATCTTTTTTCGTGACGTAGGAGTGGGCATTCTGCTGCAGATGAAACTGGCAGCGTTGCCACAGAATTCCAGGGAAGACAGCATCGATTGCCGCGCGCAGTCCTGAGTGGTCATCACTGGTGATCATTCGCAGGCCGTGCATCCCTCGTCGTACGAGACCCTCGAGAAAGGAACGCCAGTTTACCTCTGCCTCACTGTTCGCGACTTCGGCGTCAAGAATATGCCGATTCCCGCTGTAATCAACGCCAATAGCCACTAGAAGCGCCTGCTTGACCACATGGGAACCGACGCGAACCGATTCATAGGTCGCATCAAGTACCAAGTATTGAATCTGTCCGACAGGCTGCGCCTTCCAAGACGTAATCTCTTCATCGAGCTCCTTTGCCAGCCTGCTGACCTGGGACGAGCTGACTTCGGTGCCACAAAGAATTTCGACGATATCCGAGACCCTGCGGGTACTTACTCCTTTGACATACATTTCGGCGATGGCGAGCTTGAGAGCACGCTCACTGCGCATGCCTTTCTCGATGCAGCTGGGATAAAACTCCATCCCGCGAACTTGTGGTACTTTCAAGAGGACTTTCCCGGTCGCAAGATTGAATATTGGATTATTTGGATTTACCAACAAACACTACTATTTAGCTACGAAAACTCAAGAGAAGTACACAAAACCTTTTGGAAGTGATGGAAGTTTAAGTCCTCTTGATTATAGTGTAGGTATTGGAACAGGTTTAGAATTAGGACATTTCCAGTTTATGTTTGGCTATGATTACCCTCTTAGTAACAGTTCGAAAGATCCAAGAGCCGATAAAATGAGATTGTATTAATCTCATTTTATCGGCTCTGCGTCTTTGCGTCTGGCTCTGTAATCACAGTTACTTTGAACTGCTTTATTTCAATTAAATTTTCTTGTCTGCATTTCGGACAATAGAGGGGGAATTTTTTTAATTCAGTATCTTCCCTTATCTTTAATCGTGTTTTATTTCCACATACAGGACACAATATCCACTTGTAGTTTATAATAACTATCTCCTCCTTTACACTTTAATTCAAATCTTTATTAAAGAATATTTCATCTTATTTAACAAGAAACCATATTTATATAACAACATAAAATACACTAAGTTATTTTATTGAACATATATCGTACTTTATCTATCCGACTATTTGGACGACGGGGCTGGCAAACAGGTTCACCGGTAGTAACATGGTACCCTTTTAACTCTGTTAAACAAACACTACGTCCATTTGTAAAAAAAGTTAAATCATTGCGATAATCTTGAATACATCGAGCAGGAATTTCTCCAATAATAATGACCTCATTATTTTTCAGTTGAGTATTTACGATATTTGCACAATATTTGGGAGCATCGTTATATGCCCGTGAAAGATATTCCTGTGGTGCATAAACTTTAAAACTAAGATATGGCTCTAACAATTCTGTTCCAGCTTTTCTAAAGGCTTGCTCCAGTACAATAGGAGTAAGCATCCGAAAATCTGCTGGAGTACTAACAGGGCTATAGTATAAACCGTACTTAAAACAGATTTTACAATCCGTCACATTCCAACCATATAATCCTTGTTCGCAACCATAGCGTATCCCTTCCATAACTGCATTTTGAAATGATTGATTTAAGTATCCAAGAGAAACCGAGCTCTCATACTGCATTCCACTTCCCAACGGAAGCGGTGATACAGATAAACCAATGGAAGCCCAGAAAGGATTTGGCGGCACTTCGATGTGAATGGTATATTCTGCATTTTTTAACGGTCTCTCCATATAAATGACTGTAGGCTCTTTTAGTTCTATCTCCACATGATACTTTTCTTGCAACAGTGCACTAATCACTTCCATTTGTACTTTCCCTAAGAAAGAAAGTATAATTTCATGTGTCGTAGAATCCACGTAATATCGTAGAAGCGGATCACTATCTGAGATTTCCAAAAGGGCATCAAGCAACATTTCCCTTTGTTGAGGTTTGCTCGGTTCAACAGTCGTTTGCAGCAGAGGGAGGGGATTTTCAATTCTCTCTCTCTGTGGCAATAGCTTTGTATCTCCAAGAACACTATTTAACTTCAAAAACTCATTCTGCAAAATAACAATTTCCCCGGAATAAGCCTTATCAATTTTACATAATTCACCATTTATTGAAGTATACATTTCTGTAATTTTTATTTTTTCCTTTTCCGATATTCTAACCGAATCTCGCAAATGCAGTACGCCACTATAAAGACGTATATATGCAAGACGCTGTCTTTTTTCCGAATACTCAATTTTGAAAACTTTTCCGCAAAGTTCAGACTGACCTCGATGTGTTGATGAATAAAATTTATTCGTAATCACTTCTATAAGGTTATCAATCCCTATATTGTTTTTTGCACTTCCGTGATAAACAGGGAACAGGGAACAATTATGAAATCTTATGCTTTCCTCTTGTTCGAGTTCTAATGCTTCCAATAATTTCCCAGACGTATATTTCTCCAAAAGGTAATCATTTCCTTCTATTACCATATCCCATTGTTCAGATTCGGTAAAGTTCATTACACGCATATTAGGATGCAGTTCTACCTTCTGTTTGATTACAATTTCCGCAGAAAGTTTCTCTTTAATATCCTGATAAACCGTTGATAAATCAATTCCATTTTGGTCAATCTTATTGATAAAAAAGATTGTGGGAATACCTATTTTCCTAAGTGCATGAAACAATATACGAGTTTGTGCTTGTACGCCATCTTTTGCAGAAATCAGTAGAATTGCCCCATCTAATACTGATAATGAACGATATACTTCTGCTAAGAAATCCATATGTCCTGGCGTGTCTATGATGTTCACCTTCGTATTTTCCCACTGAAAAGAGGTTATTCCTGTCTGAATTGTAATTCCTCTCTGACGTTCTAAAAGCGTATTATCCGTCCTCGTTGTACCTTTGTCCACGCTTCCTAATTCTGTAATCGCTCCACTGTTATATAATAAGCTTTCTGTTAAGGTAGTTTTTCCTGCATCAACATGAGCTAAAACTCCAATATTAATAATTTTCATGTGATTTTCCTCCATTCAAAAGCCCAAAAGGGCATAAAAATCCCAGTGATAAATACTCTTATCACTGGGATTTTTATGCATAACCATAGGCATACAAAGCATACAGATATTCTCCGGATACTTTAGAATCACATGATAAAGGTATTCTTAAACTGGGTACAAAAAACTAAGCCCTCCTAAAAAAGGACATCCAATTATTTGTTCCCACTATCAAATTGACAGTTTATTTAAGAATACCTTGCCGCATATTTATTAACTCCTTTTAAATAGATACTTAAATAATAGCACGTAAGAGCATATTTGTAAAGGAATCTCCAATTTTTTATCAAAGAGAGTACGTGATTACAAAATAGCTGTAATAATGTACCAATATTTGTTATTCTATAATCTTCCAATTACTCCCGTTCTTTTCAAGTACCAAATCAAATTGAGATACCTGCGTTGCTTTGGTCTGCTGGTCGATATACTCCACTGTCAGCGATACCGTGACTTGATTATCCTTACGATTGTAAATAGGATTTACCAGTTCTTGAAAGATGTACTCTTTTCCGATTGGTTTTAATATCCCGTCATTCACATAGTAGGAAAGTTCACTGGCTGTCGCTGTAGGATAGAGCTTGAAGAACGTCGTTAAAAACTCATTGATTTCATTGGTTGTAATGGAATCAACCGTACCCTCACTTTCAATAGCTTTTGGTTTATAGTCTGATTTCTTTGGTATGCTAGTAATGGTCGGATTCTTAATGAGGACCATATTTCCAGTACTGTCTACATAGACACTCACTATATAAGCAGAGTGGACGGTCTTTGTATTTTCCCCCTCTGTAATGAGTTGGTCTACACTGGGCACTGTTGCAAAGTTAGCGATGAGGCAGCCTTTTGTCTTATTCAAAGGCCTTACATTTCAAAAACTCTGCTTACCAGGCGCATTTCGCCCAGGGGATCACCATAATAAA
>NZ_JBJQKY010000048.1:0-8857 GCF_046486595.1 Escherichia sp. WS3063 | reverse complement strand
ATTTAAAACTTCATTTTTAATTTAAAAGGATCTAGGTGAAGATCCTTTTTGATAATCTCATGACCAAAATCCCTTAACGTGAGTTTTCGTTCCACTGAGCGTCAGACCCCTGAGAGCAGAGATAGCGCTGATGTCCGGCGGTGCTTTTGCCGTTACGCACCACCCCGTCAGTAGCTGAACAGGAGGGACAGCTGATAGAAACAGAAGCCACTGGAGCACCTCAAAAACACCATCATACACTAAATCAGTAAGTTGGCAGCATCACCTCCCTGTTTAAAATCATAATTTGGTTGTTCTGTTCTTGAGTTATTAAGTAGAGTTCTTATCAGTGTTTGCCAAGCATGATTGATAAATTTATTTTCTGATTCTTTAAAATATCGTCTGATTAAAGCACATAAATCTTCGACACTTTTCTGACGAGCGCTAGCTGCCCAACGGCCCCCTTCGGTTTGCACCATTGAACGTTGTACACTGTCTCCTAACTGAGCGATAAATTTCTGTTCATCGTCAAGTTGCATGTTTTCATTTATGATTAATTCATACAAAGCAAGAAAAACAGCTTGATAGTAACGAGGACATTCTTGAGATGAAGATGCATTGCCCAGAATGTGTGATCTAAAGTTCAAATTATTTGCATCAAATAATTTTTGAATCATCTCATAAACGAAGAGGTAATTATTGACAATTTTATCTGCACCATTTGTCTGAATGTAATTCTCTAATTGAGTTCGTGTATGGATTGCATGACTCGTCGAACCTTCACCGTAAAATGTATCGAGCGATGTTGATCCTGATGTTGGCTTATCATCTAAAAATATATAGCCCAAGATATTTGCAACTAACTCTTCATCGTCAGAGTCTCTAATGCTAGGCCTACTAATGATATGATTTCTAATATAGAAATGATTGTCTATATTTATTCCATAATCGAGTCCATCATTGCAAATTGATATGTTATGTATTTTATTCAGTCCCATTATATCGCTATGTGTAGTATCTCCTCTTATAATTGTCGATATTTTCCTTACTAACTCTGAAAAATTACTAACGCACCCCGCACTTCGTAGTTCTTGTTTTGATAAAATTTTACCATTGGAATTTATGCGTCGAAACACTTCGTCAATGTGGTCCTCTGTTGAAGAGTATTCAGATATAGCAAATCTATAGCGAGCAATTAATGTAGAACTTTCGCGGGATAGCACTGGCTCTTTTTGTTGAAGTTTACCACTGTCTTTTAGTTGTTTTGTTAATGCAATGGCATCTAAATTAAAGTATTTACCATTTAATGAAAATCGCTGCTCAATAAAACTCATTAAAGCTTCTAGTCTTTGCATTCCATCAAGGATTTCTCTTTTGTTGTCAATGGAAACAAACAATAGCAAAGGGATAGGGTATTGCTGAGTCATTGATGAAATCAGTGCTGTTTTCTCTTCGAGGGACCATACTAATTTTCTTTGGTATCTTCGATTTATAATTAATTTATCATCCAGATACCACTCGTATAATTCTTCTGCTGTCTTGGAGTCAATATCTAAGTTTTCATTAGCCATTAGATGTATCTCGAGTATTTAGTTAAGAAACTGATAGGTCAGTATTTGCATCAATGTTCATTGAATTTGTATCCGAAGTCAATCTGATGTAGGAACTTCAAAACTGCGCAAAACACGCAAATACGCACAAGAAAGTAGGGCTGCGCTTGGAATTCGGAAAATAAACCACATCAAAACTACTTTTTAGCCAAATAACGTTTGGGAATCACCAGAATGGTGGGACAACAGCGGTTTTAGTGCCCTAAATCGTACGTTTTCATCCAGTTGCCCCTCAAACCCCATGTTCAAGTCAGAATAGTGGACAGGCGGCCAAGAACTTCGTTCATGATAGTCTCCGGAACCCGTTCGAGTCGTTTTCCGCCCCGTGCTTTCATATCAATTGTCCGGGGTTGATCGCAACGTACAACACCTGTGGTACGTATGCCAACACCATCCAACGACACCGCAAAGCCGGCAGTGCGGGCAAAATTGCCTCCGCTGGTTACGGGCACAACAACAGGCAGGCGGGTCACGCGATTAAAGGCCGCCGGTGTGACAATCAGCACCGGCCGCGTTCCCTGCTGCTCATGACCTGCGGTAGGATCAAGCGAGACAAGCCAGATTTCCCCTCTTTCCATGTCAGATTTCCTCCTGACCAGTCGCCGGTGCATCCAGCCATTCTCGTTCTTCAGCTGATATTTCAGCATTCGGATCACACTGTGCCAGTAGCTCAGCCAGTGAATATTGCGGGCGTCTGTACGGCTCAACAATCAGCCGGCCATTATCAATGACCATGCCAACTTCATTATCTGTGCCCAGAGACAGCGCATTCAGCAGTGCCGGTGGGACGGTCAGCATAACTGAGCCGCCAACCCTCTTCAGTCGGGTGGTATGCATTCTTCACCTCCATAAAAGTTATATTTAAATATAACATCCACTAAAAAAACACACCAGGCTTTAACGCACAATGTTTAATAAAAATATAACTTTCAACCAAACAGTAAACCCAGCGTGGTTGCTTCCATATGCAGCAATACCGGCAGCAGCAGGCCACCACTTCTGATCCTGGCCACTGATGTAATCAACCCCACCAGGAACAGTTCTGCCAGTGTCAGCAGGTTCTGATACTGGCTGTGCGCGGCGACGAACAACAACGACGTTATCAGCGCCCCCAGCCACATCGTCCAGCAGTACCGTGAACGGAAGACGTTCAGCATAATCCCCCGGAACAGCGTTTCCTCATTCAACGGGGCAAGGATAAAGATGGTCAGCAACGTCAGGATCACGTCAGGTATGGACTTATCGGCAAAAAGTTTCGTCATAAATGGCTCAGCAGGCAGAGCCAGCGCCTTACCGAGCAGAAATACACCGACATACACCACGGCCATCGCACCGACCAGCCACGGTACGCCAACGTTGCGCAGCTGACCAACGACCGGTAGCGGAGCTATCCAACGGCGGTATACCAGGAAAACACACAGCAGGTACATCAGAACAGTACCATGACTGAAGAACAAATAGTTTTTTCCTGATCCATAAAGCAGAACGGCCTGCTCCATGACAAATCTGGCTCCCCAACTAATGCCCCATGCAGCCAGCATAACCAGCATAAACTGCAGATATTGATTACGTGTTTGAATCATTGCATCGCCTGTAAATTTTTAACTTGTCCTATTTTTGTCATTACCACGTATATACACATGTATAACAATTCAGATATCGTTACCAGGATATGCCGCATCAGCGGCATGGAAGGCGGCACTCTGTTGTTTCATATGATACAGGAGTAAAACCGCCGAAGCCCGGCGTAAGCCGGTACTGATTGATAGATTTCACCTTACCCATCCCCAGCCCTGCCAGACCATACCCGCTTTCAGCCATGAGAGAGCTTCTGTGCGCGGTCGGAGTGGTCCCGACGAGGGTTTACCCGAAGTCGGGGCGTATCTCCGCGTTAGCGGGCCGTGAGGGCCGCTTACGAGCGTGTACTGAGAACTTCCAGCGAGAAGACTGACAGCGATGAAGATGTAGTTACAACATTCATAATTAAAAGCGACTCTGTTCCGGCCCGAAGGGCCGGGGCGGGGCCGCTTTTCAGTTATGAGGGAGGGGCTTTGTGGTTTCAGTTCTGCGCTGGACCGGGGTTTTTCTGGAGGTTGTTTTTGTGTGTTGTAACTAAAGTGGCTCCGGTCGGGGCCCGCCGCTTGCGGTGGGAGGTGCATATCTGTCTGTCCACAGGACAGGCAGTGAATAGGTTTTCTTTTTAAATGAATGTAATTAAGTAGTTTAAAGGAGATATAAACAGGTGTTTAAAAGATACATTGCACCCTGTAAGACTGGCGGCTGGCGCTTTATGACATGAACGGTTGTAACCTTATGGGGAAGTCCCTTGCAGTTAAATGTGGATAAGCAAAATTCCCCGTCGCTGAGGCGTATTTTGTATTAAAAACAGGGGGAATCGGATGCTCCAGAAGGTGGATGATGAGATTGTTTTTTGCATGCGACGCTGTTTTTTTGTGCACCGGCGGGCTTCAGGCGTGCGGATGCCTCCGGCGCAGGCCGGATTATTCTGAGGAGATCACTTTCAGGGGGAAGCGGTGGCCAGCCGGCTGTAATTGCGGTTACGTGACAGAATCATGCGCTCCTTCACACGACGCTCCACTTCACGTTTTACCGCCTCACGACTGGCAGAGAAGCGCCCTTCCGAGATTTCACGCGTCAGCTGCCGTTTCACCAGGGTGACGATATCCTGACGTTCCCTGTTCGCATCACGACGCGCACGGGCACGCTTTATTCCCCGGGACTTAAGCTCTGTCTGGTAACTGCGGAAACGCTCACGGACAAAACGCCAGGCTTTCGCTATCAGTTCATCCATACCCAGGGTATCCAGCCCCTGCTTTTTGCGCTGTCTGTTTTCCCATTCCACACGGCTGCGGCGCGCGGCGGCCACTGCCTCCTCTGATACATCGAGGGCAGCAAACAGTGCAGATGTGAACGTGATATCGGTCGGAATGTAGCACCCGATAAGCGGGTCATATTCCGTCTGGTAGGTAATCAGTCCCAGCTCTGACAGGAACGTCAGAGCCCGGGTGGCACGGGTGATGGAGAGTTTTCCTGCACCGGACTCTGTCGCCAGCCCGCACTCAATGGCCAGCGTGGTGATGGAGCACTGGACACGGTTGGCCAGCGGGTCATAGTGGAAACACAGCCCCTGCAGCAGCGCATCAATAGCCCGTCGACGCAGCACCGGTGGCATGCGCCGACGCAGTCCCTTCGAACGGGCATGCGCCACATGAATAGCGAAATCAAAACGGGAGGTGAAGCCCACCGCCTTTTCCATCAGTTTTTCGCAGAACTTCAGCGTTCCTGCACCTTCACGGGGTGTAAACACCGGATTCGGGTTCTTTACCTGGCGGTAATACGTTTGTTGAAGATCAGTCACACCATCCTGCGCTTACAATGCGCAGAAGGAGTGAGCACAGAAAGAAGTCTTGAACTTTTCCGGGCATATAACTATACTCCCCGCATAGCTGAATTGTTGGCTATACGGTTTAAGTGGGCCCCGGTAATCTTCTCTTAGTCGCCAAACCTGGTGAAGGTTATCGGGGTTTTTGCTTTTCTGGCTCCTGTAAATCCACATCAGAACCAGTTCCCTGCCACCTTACGGCGTGGCCAGCCACAAAATTCCTTAAACGATCAGTAATCTAGCACTGACAGAAAAAACTAGCAAGAATGTGACCCCATCACATCATGTTCCGGTGACAGGCCTCTTTCTCGATAAGCCTTTCTATCAACTCTGCCTGAGTTACCCCTTCCTCTGCACACAGACTGGTAAGGCAGTTTTTCAGTTCTGGTCTGACGAAAACCTTGATCTCTTTACATACAGATCGTTTGCGCGCAGAAGCTGCTCTCTGTCGTTCTGCTTCACTCAAAGGTTTACCCTTTCTGTATGCTCGTTTTGCACCAGATGAGGAAGTCACTGCATTTTCTGTCTGCGACATCTCGCCTCCTCAATACTCAAACAGGGATCGTTTCGCAGAGAATACTACAGTTTTTTGAAATCAGCGACTTGAGAATTGTGACGAAGATCTGTGTTGGCGCACAAATCAACGGGGATTACTGTCGTTTAAGGGCTGCGTTTGGGAAACGTACAATATTGTACGGTTGCGTTATCGCGCTCGGACGCTATACGGTGTTTGGCAGACCTTTAGGGACATGAGATAACCTAAATGCGATAAGAGAAAAGCAATAACTTAAAGGCGATAGCTGATCACGATGAATCAATCAGTTACTTATCAGTATCGGTTAAAAAATGCCCCTAACGAATGGAAGGGACTTCCCCTGGATATGCACCTGATTAACTCTTGTGCAATCATGGGGTAAACATAGCCTGGAGAGATTCGTTATGACCATCACTACTATCGGTATCGATCTTGCTAAAAATGTGTTCGCTGTTCATGGGGTTGACCAAAATGGCAAAACCGTTCTGGTGAAATCCAGAGTAACCCGCGCAGCTCTTCCCGGGCTGATTGCAAGTTTACCGCCCTGTGTTATCGGGATGGAGGCGTGCTCCGGGGCTTATTACTGGGCAAGATTGTTTCTGCAATATGGTCATGAGCCGCGTCTGATGGCCGCTAAATTTGTATCTCCATACCGCATGGCCGGTAAATCAGGGAAAAATGATGCAGCTGATGCTCAGGCTATCTGCGAAGCGGTTCGTCGCCCACATATGCGGTTTGTTCCAGTTAAGGACGAGAGCCAGCAGGCGATGCAGTGTCTGCATCGTAACCGACAGGGTTTTATCGAAGAGAAAACAGCAACATATAATCGTCTTCGAGGGTTGATATCAGAATTCGGCGTCATTGCCCCACAAAGTACAGATGCTTTGCGGCACATGGTTTCTGCGCAGAAGAGCTCTTTACCTCTTCAGGTTCAGCAATGTGTAGATGATTTACTGGAACACGTTGATCGCATTGAAGCTAACATCACTGAATATGACCGAATTTTGTCCCGCATAGCCAAAACAGATCACCGCAGTCAGCGGCTGATGAAGCTAAAAGGAGTTGGTCCCACAACTGCCTGTGCTCTGGTTGCCTGTATCGGTAATGCACATGATTTTAAAAATGGACGGCAACTGGCGGCCTGGCTGGGGTTGACTCCATCGCAATACAGTAGCGGCGGAAAGTCGAAGTTAGGCAGGATAACAAAAGCCGGTGATTCGTATCTGCGAACGCTTCTGGTACAGGGGGCTCGTTCAGTACTGATTGGCGCTGAGAAAAGGACTGACTTATTCAGTCGTTGGGTCTGTTCACTGGTCGAACGCAGAGGATACTGGCGCGCTGTTGTGGCCATCGCCGCCAAAAATGCAAGGCTGTGCTGGGCATCATTGCATTACGGTGATGATTTCAGGCTGTATTCAGCAAGCTAAAGCAGGAAGAAACCGTATGACCATCTGATCTGCAACTCGTTGATGATAAAGGGTTAGACCCCGTGAGGTATATCTGATTATTGTACAGGATATACGTATCCGCTTAACGAACAAGAGCCTCACGCGCGTCTTTCATCAGGGTCCGAATCGATAGCGATTCATTATGGCCGTTTATAGTACCGCAGTCTCTCCCCTTTATTTTTAACTGTAGTGCAGACACAAACCATAAATACCGACGTTGACTGTTCGGGGAAGCCCTTATAGTACAAAAATGTCCGATCTCCAAACCGCCCCCACATACGGCAGTCGGTTTACGCTTACAGTTAAGACGATCAATTTCTTATTATTGATCGTTTATACAAGTCAATATATTCTTTTCTGACATACACTGCCCCTGAAAAAGTGCAACGTTTGACCGTAAGGCGCGTGCCTAGGGAAATTCACAGACTCCAAGAAAGAGAGGAACAACGGATGTCAGAAACGGTACAGATTGAGTCGTTCAACGCAGAATTTTTGACCAAACAGAAACTACACGACCTGATTTTTTACCGCAAAAGTTTTGATATCACGAATGTTAACGACATCAGTGAAACCGTCAAAATAGTGGAGTATGTGATTGAACATCAGCAGAAGAAATTAACCTGCCGCGTATACACCGAATACAGAAGCACTGCGGTGGCAGGCTCCCTATGGTCACCAACAGCACTTCTGGGAGCTGTGAGTGCTGCCGCAATCGGTGTCCATAATCTGGCGACATGGAACCCGGACTATGAAATTGGTAAGAATTACGTCAAAAGAACCATATCTGTAAGGTATAAAAAGTAACGGGTTTATATCTGTCCGGTTCAGCCAAAATCCTCTCCCATAATTCCTATGCGAGCTGAACGGGGGCAGTCTGGAGATCGAAAAATTTTGAACGTTAAGCGCATTATTTAACCAATAGATATGCATAACAGATTGATTTTGCGTCAACGTCTATCTCTTTTAAGTTATCGCCATTGCAGTATTGCATTTAGGTTATCCGATTGAGGTCAAATCCTCTGAAAACGCCGTATAGCACGGGAGTACACCCGAGCGCGATAACGCAACCGTACAATATTGTACGTTTCCCAAACGCAGCCCTTTAATGTGATTTAAACTGTGAAATAGTATGGTTTTCAGTTATGGAAACGCCGGGAGCGGGGAAAACTTGCTTTTTCCCGTTTCCGGGGTTGGACAACTGAGCAACGCGAAGGCGTCAGCTACGATGTTCCGGGGACTGCTGATCAGCCCCTGTTGTATTCAGCCATTCTCCGGTCATCTGCAGCAGTTTTCTGGCATCGTGGCTTCTGAGCAACGGAATACCAGCCTGCCTCAGAACCTCTTCCAGAAGAATATCCCGGCGTCTGCGTTCCGGTCGTAAATGACTGGCATCATCCAGCTCTACTGCTGCAACAATACTGAACGAACGCCGCTCAACGATAACCACATCAACATGCCACTGAGACACCATCCTGAATAACTGCCACCACTGGCGTGATCGTGGCCGGATATTCCCGTTCAGCTGGACGATATCCGCGACCCGTACCTGCGGACACAGATACCACCGCTTCATATCCACAATTCTGAACAGTCCTTTCATAAAACTGACTTCCCTTCCTGTCAGCAGCGTCTTCTGACGTTGCCAGCATTCACCGCTGGACAGTATTCGCTCTGCATCACCGGTCCGTATACCTGCCGCATGCAATTGCATCAGCAAAGGAGAATGCTGATTTACACTTCTGAGGATAATCCGGATAAGTAACGCTGCAATAGGTGATGCTGCCAACTTACTGATTTAGTGTATGATGGTGTTTTTGAGGTGCTCCAGTGGCTTCTGTTTCTATCAGCTGTCCCTCCTGTTCAGCTACTGACGGGGTGGTGC
>NZ_JBJQKY010000047.1:0-10107 GCF_046486595.1 Escherichia sp. WS3063 | reverse complement strand
CGCACCACCCCGTCAGTAGCTGAACAGGAGGGACAGCTGATAGAAACAGAAGCCACTGGAGCACCTCAAAAACACCATCATACACTAAATCAGTAAGTTGGCAGCATCACCGGGTGGCCTGATTTAGGTGGTGGATCAGCAGTATCACAGTTTGCAATGATGGCCAGAAAATTTGGTAAACAACTTATTGTCGCTGTAAGTGAAAAGGATGCCATCAAATTAAAAGACAATTTTGATATTATTGGGATGTTGTCATATGGTAAAGAAAATTTTATTGCCATGAGTCATACGAAAAGCGAGTTAACTGGAGGGAAACGTCGGTACCGGATTAAAAATTGATATAAATAAAAAGCATACTTATTGGCTGGAGTTTCGGTAGTAAAAAGCGGGAAATGAAGGTAATAGTCAGCAACAGGGAATGTGGTATTATCGCGGCGGGTGTCTGAGCCTTTCTGGTTCAGGCAAGACGCAGGTACCAGAAATGCGAAGACCCCACTCGTTAATCCATTAACTCGTGAGGTCTGCATGAAGTACCTTAACACTACTGATTGTAGCCTCTTCCTTGCAGGGAGGTCAAAGTTTATGACGAAATATGCCCTTATCGGGTTGCTCGCCGTGTGCGCCACGGTGTTGTGTTTTTCACTGATATTCAGGGAACGGTTATGTGAACTGAATATTCACAGGGGAAATACAGTGGTGCAGGTAACTCTGGCCTACGAAGCACGGAAGTAAGCTGCCGGGCGGGGACGGAAGTCCCCGCTTTCCGGAAGTGTGAGGTATTTCAGGGGCAGACACCCGACATGCCAGAAACAGCCGGTCCCGCCCGGGGCCGGCATCCTGGTTAAGGCATTTCCTGCTTTTCAGTCATTTCATTATCAAAATCACATTAAACGGTTGTAATCAGACATGATTTGTGCGCCAACACCGATCATCGTCACAACTTTCAAGTCGCTGATTTCAAAAAACTGTAGTATCCTCTGCGAAACGATCTCTGTTTGATTATTGAGGAGGCGAGATGTCGCAGACAGAAAATGCAGTGACTTCCTCATCGGGAAAAAAACGACCTTACAGAAGGGGTAATCCTGTTCCTGCGAGAGAACGACAAAAAGCGTCTCTTGCAAGAAGGAGTGCCACTCATAAAGCGTTTCATGCCGTCATTCAGCTTCGACTGAAAGAAAAGTTAAGTGAGCTTGCTGATGAAGACGGGATCACTCAGGCACAGATGCTTGAGTGGCTGATAGAGTCAGAGGTTAAGCGCAGAAAATCTTTGTGAGTATTTGCGTTTCTTGCTGTTTCAGTGATGAGATGTTAGATTGCTGATCGTTTTAAGGAATTTTGTGGCTGGCCACGCCGTAAGGTGGCAGGGAA
This sequence comes from Escherichia sp. WS3063, assembly GCF_046486595.1. Classification (NCBI taxonomy): domain Bacteria; kingdom Pseudomonadati; phylum Pseudomonadota; class Gammaproteobacteria; order Enterobacterales; family Enterobacteriaceae; genus Escherichia; species Escherichia sp. WS3063. Next base: position 8,739 of record NZ_JBJQKY010000047.1, on the reverse strand, counting down.
CTGGTTCTGATGTGGATTTACAGGAGCCAGAAAAGCAAAAACCCCGATAATCTTCACCAGGTTTGGCGACTAAGAGAAGATTACCGGGGCCCACTTAAACCGTATAGCCAACAATTCAGCTATGCGGGGAGTATAGTTATATGCCCGGAAAAGTTCAAGACTTCTTTCTGTGCTCACTCCTTCTGCGCATTGTAAGCGTAGGATGGTGTGACTGATCTTCAACAAACGTATTACCGCCAGGTAAAGAACCCGAATCCGGTGTTTACACCCCGTGAAGGTGCAGGAACGCTGAAGTTCTGCGAAAAACTGATGGAAAAGGCGGTGGGCTTCACCTCCCGTTTTGATTGCGCTATTCATGTGGCGCATGCCCGTTCGAAGGGACTGCGTCGGCGCATGCCACCGGTGCTGCGTCGACGGGCTATTGATGCGCTGCTGCAGGGGCTGTGTTTCCACTATGACCCGCTGGCCAACCGTGTCCAGTGCTCCATCACCACGCTGGCCATTGAGTGCGGGCTGGCGACGGAGTCTGCTGCCGGAACACTCTCCATCACCCGTGCCACCCGTGCCCTGACGTTCCTGTCAGAGCTGGGGCTGATTAGCTACCAGACGGAATATGACCCGCTTATTGGCTGCAACATTCCGACCGATATCTCGTTATAAGGGCCATCTTCGTACCCTTCTTTCGACGCAATAGCTTTCAGTCTTGCGCTGGCACACGCTGAACTACCCGCATTACCATTACTACAGGCAGCAATAACCTCCTTATCACTGAATATCTTTTTCAAGCAATGCATCATATTTCTGCTGTGCCTTTTCACGCTCTGCCGGATCTTTACTGTTTTTAATCGTCTGTTTTGCTATCTCAAGTTCTGTCTTTTCAGACACGCTCAGGTAGTTATTCTCAACAGCATTCTTCCCGCTCTGTGTGCTCCCACTGCAGCTGATGCGGTGCTGTTTCCGGTTAGACCGCCGGTCAGCCCTGCTGACACGGTTGCCAGCGTACTTATCGTCTGCTTCTGCTCTTCACTGAGGTCAGACAGCTTCACTCCCGGATACAGCATTCCGATCGCTCTGGCTGCCAGCTCTCCTGTTGCTGCGCCTGCTGCACCAGCAGCAACATTATTACTCTGCATTGCTGCTACTGCACCGCCCAGAATGGCGTGAGCAATGGCCTTTACTGCCGGGTCTTTTTCTGTTGATTTCAGCAGGTATGCCAGTTCCGGAGCCGAAGCTCCCGCCAGTACTGCACCAACGTCACCACCTGCCAGCTATGGCTGGAGATGGTGGATGTTACCGATAATCAAGAAGCCTTAGATATAAGGCAATGTTTTATCTTTCTTTCATACGAAAACCAGTGCTGCCATACTAGCCCTTTTCCTGTGACATCTAAGCGAGCTCATGTTTATCGGGAAGGGTGTTAAATCATTGTTAATCATACACAGGTAATTATGCAGCGGTTATGCATAACTTCATTTCGAGCGTGTGATAACGCCAACACAACCACCAGAATTATAAAATAAAATCACAAAACCTGAGAACATATCACATTTTATCACATTAATAATTTTTCTTTATGATTTCATAACTATTTACAGCCTTTTATTAAGCCAAAAAAAGTTAAATTGCAATTATTTCATAATTATTCACGCTACAGTTTTTTTACTTTTAAAATCATATAAATATATAATCACCTTAAAACAGCAAACTCCACAAAATAATAACAAATAGAGATATTTCCACCCAAATAATGACTATCTATTCATGAGCTGACATTATGAAATTAATCATTATTTAATGCAAGTAACACAAATTAAAACAAATACCTTAATATCCATTATTGTGTGAATCTCATCACAATAATGTTTATTTTACCGCCTAGTATGAACCACGAAATCAATTGAAGTTAGCCGCCATGAAATTAAATACACAACATGGCGCATACCTTTTTATTCTAAAAAAATTAAAGGAATAATTATGGAAAAACATTACGTCGGTTCTGAAATTGGTCAATTGCGTAGTGTTATGCTGCACCGCCCAAATTTAAGTCTGAAACGTTTGACACCATCGAATTGTCAGGAACTGCTTTTCGATGATGTACTCTCGGTTGAACGGGCAGGTGAAGAGCATGACATCTTCGCAAATACGCTGCGCGATCAGGGGGTGGAAGTCCTGCTGTTAACAGACCTCCTGACACAAACCCTTGATATTAAAGAAGCGAAAACTTGGTTACTGGAGACGCAAATTTCTGACTACCGCCTCGGACCTACCTTTGCGGGCGATGTGCGCAGCTGGCTGGCGGACATGCCGCACCGTGAACTGGCGCGAAGATTAAGCGGCGGATTAACTTACGGTGAAATTCCGGCTGCCATTAACAATATGGTGGTGGATACCCACACGTCTAATGACTTTATTATGAAGCCGCTACCGAATCATTTATTTACCCGCGATACCTCCTGCTGGATTTATAACGGTGTTTCTATTAACCCGATGGCCAAACCAGCCCGTCAACGTGAAACCAATAACCTCCGGGCAATATATCGCTGGCACCCGGCATTTGCCGACGGCGATTTTATTAAGTATTTCGGCGACGAAAATATTTATTACGACCACGCCACTTTGGAAGGTGGCGACGTATTAGTGATTGGTCGTGGGGCGGTATTGATCGGCATGTCTGAACGCACAACACCGCAGGGCGTGGAGTTCCTCGCCAACAGCCTGTTCAAACATCGTCAGGCCGAGCGAGTGATCGCCGTTGAGCTGCCAAAACACCGCTCCTGTATGCACCTTGACACCGTCATGACCCACATCGACGTTGACACTTTCTCCGTTTACCCGGAAGTGGTGCGCAAAGACGCCCAGTGCTGGACGCTCACTTCGAACGGACGCGATGGCCTACAACGGACCCAGGAAACCGACCTGTTGCACGCCATCGAGAAAGCACTCGGTATTGACCAGGTACGCTTGATCACCACCGGCGGCGACGCCTTTGAAGCCGAACGTGAGCAGTGGAACGACGCCAATAACGTTCTGACCATCCGCCCCGGTGTGGTGATTGGTTACGAGCGCAACGTCTGGACTAACGAGAAATACGACAAAGCCGGCATCACCGTGCTGCCCATCCCGGGGGACGAATTGGGACGAGGCCGCGGCGGCGCACGCTGCATGAGCTGTCCGCTTGAACGCGACGGAATTTAAAGGAGCCATCATGGAACGAAAACCCACTTTGGTTGTGGCGTTGGGCGGCAACGCATTATTGAAGCGCGGCGAACCACTGGAAGCAGAAATCCAGCGCCAGAACATTGAGTTGGCCGCCCGTACCATCGCCGGGCTCACGGTGAATTGGCGCGTGGTGTTGGTTCACGGCAACGGTCCACAGATCGGGCTGCTGGCGCTGCAGAACAGCGCCTACGACAAAGTGACCCCTTATCCACTGGACGTTCTTGGCGCCGAAAGCCAGGGGATGATCGGCTACATGCTCCAGCAGGCGCTGAAAAACAGCCTGCCACAGCGTGAGGTGAGCGTCCTGCTTACTCAGGTGGAAGTGGACGCTACTGACCCGGCGTTCAGCAACCCGACCAAATATATCGGACCGGTGTACAACGAAGACCAGGCAAAAACACTGGCAGCAGAAAAAGGTTGGGGGTTTAAGGCCGACGGCAGCTACTTCCGTCGCGTGGTGCCATCTCCACAGCCGAAACGCATTGTCGAGAGCGATGCTATTACGGCACTGATCCAGCGCGACCATCTTGTTATCTGCAACGGCGGCGGTGGTGTACCAGTTGTGGAAAAGGCTAACGGCTATCGCGGAATTGAGGCGGTGATCGACAAAGACCTCTCTGCTGCCCTGCTGGCATACCAGATAGGGGCCGACGCACTACTGATTCTCACTGATGCCGACGCGGTTTACCTCGATTGGGGCAAACCGACCCAGCGTCCGCTAGCGCAGGTGACGCCAGAACTGCTCAGAGGCATGCAGTTTGACACCGGATCGATGGGGCCGAAAGTGGCCGCCTGCTGCAAGTTTGTTGAAGCTTGCAACGGTATTGCCGGGATCGGCGCTCTGGTCGACGGGGCTGAGATTTTGGCGGGCAATAAAGGCACATTGATTCGTAACTGAATCCCCCTTCACCTAACCCTCTCCTCAAAGGGGAGATGGCAGAGTGAGGGCATCAGACAGTTAAAATTTAAAAAGGATTTCCTAATGACCATCAATTTGAAAAAACGCAACTTCCTTAAACTGCTGGACTACACCCCGGCAGAGATCCAGTACCTGATCGATCTCGCGATCAAACTGAAAGCGGCCAAAAAAGCCGGACGAGAAAAACAGACCTTGGTTGGCAAAAACATTGCCCTGATTTTTGAAAAAACCTCCACCCGTACCCGCTGTGCTTTCGAAGTGGCTGCGTTCGACCAAGGGGCGCAGGTGACCTACCTCGGCCCAGGCGGATCGCAAATCGGCCATAAAGAGTCAATGAAAGACACCGCCCGTGTGCTGGGCCGTATGTATGACGGCATCGAATACCGTGGTTACGGTCAGGCCATCGTTGAGGAGTTGGGCAAATACGCGGGCGTACCGGTGTGGAACGGTCTGACCGACGAATTTCACCCAACCCAAATCCTCGCAGATTTGATGACCATGCTGGAACATTCCCCGGGCAAAAAACTGTCGGAACTGAGCTTTGCCTACCTTGGCGACGCACGCAACAACATGGGTAACTCCCTGATGGTGGGGGCTGCCAAAATGGGGATGGATATCCGTCTTGTAGCCCCAAAATCCTTCTGGCCGGATGTGGTGCTTGTTGAACAGTGCCGTTCCATCGCGGAAGAGACGGGCGCACGTATCACCCTGACCGATGACGTGGAAGAAGGCGTGTGGGGAACGGATTTCCTCTACACCGATGTTTGGGTCTCAATGGGTGAACCGAAAGAGGCGTGGACCGAACGCGTCAGCCTGATGAAGCCTTATCAAATCAACGCTGACGTGATGAACGCCACCGGCAACCCGAACGTCAAGTTCATGCACTGCCTGCCAGCCTTCCACAATGAGCACACCAAAGTGGGCCGAGAAATTGAGATGGCATACGGCCTGAAGGGACTGGAGGTGACGGAAGAGGTCTTCGAATCCCCTAACTCTATCGTCTTTGATGAAGCAGAAAACCGCATGCATACCATTAAAGCGGTCATGGTGGCGACACTCGGCGACTAATCACCACCCGGTGCGTCGTAGGGGGCACCGGGTCTCAGGAGAACATCATGGGTAAGTTCAAATTTCCCTCCGCATATACCATTCTCTTTTTTCTGATTGCCATCGTTGCCGTCCTGACGTGGATCATTCCAGCCGGGCAGTATCACATGGCAATGAACGAAGCTCTCGGCAAGGAGGTTCCTGTTGCCGGCACCTATGCACACGTAGAGGCCAATCCGCAGGGACTGATTTCAGTGCTGATGGCCCCAATTGCCGGGTTGTATGATCCAGACTCCGGTCAGGCTAGGGCGATAGACGTTGCGCTGTTTATTCTGATCATCGGAGGATTCCTCGGGATCGTCACCAAAACCGGGGCCATTGACGCCGGAATCGAGCGCGTCACCACCCGACTACGTGGTCGCGAAGAGTGGATGATCCCGATCCTTATGGCGCTGTTTGCTGCTGGCGGTACAATTTACGGCATGGCCGAAGAATCCCTGCCGTTTTATACCCTGCTGGTGCCGGTGATGTTGGCAGCACGCTTCGACCCTGTGGTAGCCGCCTCCACCGTGCTGCTCGGCGCCGGGATCGGCACGCTCGGCTCCACCATTAACCCTTTCGCGACGGTGATCGCCGCCAATGCAGCCGGGATCCCCTTCACCAACGGTATCACCTTGCGTGTGGTGGTGCTTGTCATCGGCTGGATAATCTGCGTGACATGGGTGATGCGCTATGCCCGGAAAGTTCGCAAGGAGCCGTCTCTCTCCATTATTGCGGATAAACAAGAGGAGAACCTCGCCCACTTCCTCGGCAATAAAAGCGAACAGGCTCTGGAGTTCACCCCGGTACGCAAAATTATTCTGGTGATTTTCGCCCTTACCTTCGCGGTCATGATCTACGGCGTGGCGGTGCTGGGTTGGTGGATGGCGGAGATCTCAACGGTATTTCTGGCCAGCGCAATTATCATCGGTCTGATCGCCCGCATGAGCGAAGAGGAACTGACCTCTACCTTTATCAACGGCGCGCGAGATTTGCTGGGCGTTGCACTGATTATCGGTATCGCGCGCGGTATCGTAGTGATCATGGATAAAGGTATGATTACCCATACTATTTTGCACTACGCCGAGGGAATGGTTACTGGATTATCGACAGTAGCATTCATCAACGTGATGTATTGGCTGGAAGTGGTGCTGTCGTTTCTTGTGCCTTCTTCGTCCGGTCTGGCCGTTCTGACGATGCCGATCATGGCACCTCTTGCCGACTTCGCTAACGTCAACCGCGACCTGGTAGTTACGGCTTACCAGTCTGCGTCCGGTATCGTTAACCTGATCACTCCCACCTCTGCCGTTGTGATGGGCGGACTGGCTATCGCCCACGTGCCTTACGTGCGATATCTGAAATGGGTTGCGCCGCTGCTTGGGATATTAACAGTGGTAATTATGGTGGCATTAAGTCTGGGGGCATTGTTGTAATTTGCCGGATGGCGCTGCCCCTATCCGGTCTACGGAATGGTGTGGTGTCACCGGTTATTTCGAGAACTGAATATAGGATTATGATGGATTACGAAGATTTCTCTCCCAAAGAGCAACTACAGCTAACGGTCTGCCAACGTCTGATTGCAGAAAAGAGCTATTTTTCCCAAGAGGAGCTTCGCCGCGACTTACAGGAGCGTGGTTTTGAGACAATCAGCCAGTCCACCGTTTCTCGTCTGCTCAATTTGTTAGGTGTCATAAAAATTCGAAATGCCAAAGGGCTAAAAGTCTATTCGCTGAATCCACAGTTGCGTCCGGCTCCTGATGCCGCGCGCACTGTGTCCGAAATGGTGGTGAGCGTTGAGCACAATAGAGAATTTATCCTTATCCATACCGTTGCTGGATATGGCCGCGCAGTGGCACGTGTCCTTGATTATCACCAGTTACCAGAAATTTTAGGCGTGGTGGCCGGAAGCAGTATCGTCTGGGTCGCTCCTCGGATGGTGAAGCGTGTCGCTCTGGTGCATAAGCAAATTAATTATTTACTAAGAACGTATTAATATTCACAAATGCCCGCTTGTATTGACTAATACGTAAGCGTCAACGGAGCACCGTATTGACGCTTATTTATTGGTGAGAACTACGTTCCATGGCAGGAGTTCGTCAACACGGTTGGAGGGCCATTCCGGCAGTACGCTCAGAATATGGCGCAGATACGCTTCCGGATCGATACCGTTCAGACGGCAGGTGCCGATCAGCCCGTACAGCAGTGCACCACACTCGCCGCCGTGATCGCTACCGAAGAACACGTAATTTTTCTTTCCGAGACAGAATGCACGAAGCGCTCTTTCCGCTGTGTTATTGTCCGCCTCCGCCAGACCGTCATCACTGTAATAACAGAGGGCGTCCCACTGATTCAGTACATAGCTGAACGCTTCGCCCAGCCTGGATTTTTTCGACAGCGTGCCTGAGCCCGCAGATATTCTATTTCCCGTTCATCTTCTTCGATCTTTTCTTCGGCACGTGCCAGTGCAGAGCGCAGGAAGGCCTCCGTCTCTTCAACCAGACTCAGTTGCTGGTCTTTCTGACGGAGCTGGCTTTCCAGTTCTGCAATGCGAATGAGGTATTTCTGACTCATGGCCGTTTTTATAATGCGGCCAGGCGTTTTTTACAACATTGTCAGGGCGTTAAGGCGGGATGTTTTTGGCTGACGCCAGTCCAGCTTATCGAGGAGCATTGCCAGTTGCGAGCGGGTAATGGATACCTTGCCGTCACGTACCACAGGCCAGATAAACTGGCCTTCCTCCAGGCGTTTGGTGAACAGGCACAGACCATCAGCATCAGCCCAAAGAATTTTAACGGTGTCACCCCGTCGGCCACGGAAGATAAACAGGTGACCGGAGAAGGGATTATCATTCAGCACATGTTGTACCTGTTCTCCCAGTCCGTTGAAGGATTTACGCATATCGGTAACGCCGGCAACGAGCCAGATACGGGTACCTGATGGGAGTGAGATCATCTTCCCCTCCCGGTCAGTTCACGAATCAATACAGTGAGCAGCTCTGGTGAAGGATTTTCCAGCGTCATGTTACCGTGACGGAACTCCACCTTGCAGGAGCTGGCACTGACAGTAGTCTGAGTGGATAAGGACGGAGTAAGAGCAGCCATCGGTTCTTTCGGCTCATCAGGCGTTATCTCTACAGGTAATAATTCAACGCCTGCGTCAGAAGTGGTTGTCACCGGAATACGCCGTGATATACGCCCTTCGTTTTGCCAGAGTCTGAGCCATTTGAAAATAACATTATCATTGACGCCATTTTCTCGTGCAATCTGGGCCACACAAGCACCGGGTTGTGATGCCAGTTCAACCATACGAATTTTGAATTCATTCGAATACTTTTTACGAGGTTCTTTTCGTCAGTCCTGTAATTCCATACTTAGATGTCCGTCTGTGTCAGATGGGCGTCTAAGGGTAATGACTCCAACTTATTGATAGTGTTTTATGTTCAGATAATGCCCGATGACTTTGTCATGCAGCTCCACCGATTTTGAAAACGACAGCGACTTCCGTCCCAGCCGTGC
>NZ_JBJQKY010000046.1:0-13753 GCF_046486595.1 Escherichia sp. WS3063 | reverse complement strand
AGATCAAGAGCCTGTCCAATGTGCATAAAAAAATCCGGAAACAAGTGAGCGTTTCCGGATTCTTACACAGCCACTGGATCGGTCAACTGATCCTTAACTGATCGGCATTACGCCCTGTGCGCCCTGTTCTGCAAGGCGAGCAATCACTTGCGCATAATAAGCGCGTGACGCTTCGGTAAATTGCCCCAGACACAGTTCTTCAAAAATAATCTGATTAATTTTCGCCCGTTCATCCGCTTCAGGAATAAGACAGTTGATGGAAAATTGTTCCGTCAGCCGCCCGCGATAAAAATCCTGTTCCATGGTGTAACGCGTACCCAGCAGCGCCACACGAGTCATTCCTGCCCCGGTAATTGCACGTCCAGTGGCATCCGCTATATGTAAGAAAGGCAGAGAGCAACGAGACTCAATGGCATCCGCCACTTTGTGCATCGTATTGGTACATAACACAATGCCTTCTGCGCCCGCCCGCTGTAAGCCAAGCGCCGCCTCAGCCAGAATATCCCCGGTTTTGTCCCACTCACCGCGACGCTGGCACTCTTCTATTTCATGAAAATCGACGCTATGTAGCAGCACTTGCGCAGAGTGAAGCCCACCAAGCCGCTGTTTAATGCCTTCATTTATCAGACGATAGTAAGGAATAGTGGATTCCCAGCTCATTCCTCCCAGCAAACCAATTGTTTTCATTCCTCTCTCCTGATGTGTGTTACCGCAACAAGGCTGAATAAGGAACGAGACAAACGCCTCAACGGCCAGGTGCCTAATCTCTATTAACGAAAAAAGGGCCGGATGTACAGCACATCCGGCCCGTGAAATCAGACGCCGATATTTCTCAACTTTTCGCCTGCCATCAGTTTGCGCTCGATATGTTCCAGCGTGACATTTTTGGTTTCCGGAATGAGCCAGAAAGTAATGCCCACAAACGCAATGTTCAACGCAGTGTAGAGCCAGAACGTACCGGCAGCGCCAATGCTATCAAGCAGTGTCAGGAAGGTCGCGCCGATAATCATATTCGACACCCAGTTTGTCGTCGTCGAACAGGTGATGCCAAAATCGCGGCATTTCAGCGGCTGAATCTCAGAGCACAGGATCCACACCACTGGCGCGGCGCTCATCGCATAACCGGCAATACACATCATCGTCATGCCAACAGAGAGCCAGGACAAGCCACTGGAAGCCGTACCGTTATCAAACTGCATCAGGCAGTAACCCAGCACCAGAGTGCCTAACGCCATCACGCTGAAACCAATTTTCAGAGCCGGTTTACGCCCTGCTTTATCTACCGTAAAGACCGCAATGAAGGTGGCGAACATAAAGGTCAGCCCCACGACCAGAGTCGCAATCATCTGTTGTTCTGTGGTCGTAAAGCCCGCCATTTTGAAGATACGCGGCGCGTAGTACATGATGATGTTCATACCGGTAAACTGCTGCATCGCCTGCAACAACATACCGAGAAACACAGCACGACGGACGTTACGGTTGATCTTAAACAGTGCCCAACCGCCCTGTTTTAACTTCAGGCTTTCACGAATTTCGTTGAGTTCTTCTCGCGCTTTTTCCGACGTATCGCGCAGCATACGCAATACTTCTTCCGCCTCAATATGACGCCCCTTTTCCGCCAGCCAGCGCGGGCTATTTGGCAGGAAGACCACCAGAATAATCAGCAGAACTGCTGGTAAAGCAAGAACCCCCAACATTGCGCGCCAGTTACCGCTATAACTGAACGCTGTATCGGATAAAAACGCCAGCACGATGCCGAGAGTGACCATCAACTGGTACATGCTGATCATCTTACCGCGAACGTTTTCACTTGCCATTTCAGAAAGATACAGAGGAGCGGTGTAAGACGCGATCCCGACAGCAATGCCCAACACCACACGAGCGGCGATTAACATCTCTACGCTGGTCGCAAAAGCGGACCCTATCGAACCGAGTACAAACAGGATGGCCCCCGCCATCAGGCTGTATTTACGCCCCAGGCGGAACGACAGCCAACCATTAAACAGCGCACCAATTGCTGCGCCGAGCATCATGCTACTGACCACCCATTCCTGCAAACGACTGGTCAGTACAAAGTGATCGGTAATGAACGGCAACGCTCCGGCGATTACGCCGATATCAAGACCAAATAACAATCCTGCGACCGCAGCAGCTACCGAAACAAACATATTCATACGCCGCGTATCCCGCAAAGAACGTGGCGTTAAAGCAGATTCCGTATTGATAGTAACCATTTTTTCCTGCCAGCAGAGAGTAAGACATAGTGAAAAAATACGTGAACAATTCACACAGGTGTCAGGTCGGAAATAGCATAAATATGGATTAAATTGCTGCGACATGTCGTTATGTGATGGATATTCCAATTTTCAAATTAAGTTGAATTATTGAGATTATTATTAACCAACTAATTTTAAAGCAGATAAAATTCATAAAGTTCATTAATTGATAATTGATATGGATTATTTCATAACCATGATATGGATTATGATGATCTACAGGTATAAAAAACCCTGCCATGCGGCAGGGTCATAAAAGTAAGAAGAATGGATTAACGAGCCAGCCAACCGCCATCCACGGCAATGGTATAACCATTCACATAATCTGAAGCACTGGAGGCAAGAAACACTACCGGCCCCATCAGGTCACTCGGCAGTCCCCAACGGCCAGCTGGAATGCGGTCGAGAATTTCCGCGCTACGTTGTTCATCTGCCCGTAGTTGTTGAGTATTGTTGGTCGCCATGTAACCCGGAGCTATCGCATTAACATTAATGTTGTGTTTAGCCCATTCATTCGCCATCAATCGCGTCACGCCCATCACGCCGCTTTTTGATGCGGTATAAGAAGGCACACGGATCCCGCCCTGGAAGGAGAGCATTGACGCGATATTGATAATCTTGCCGCCATTGCCTTGCGCGATAAAGTGTTTCGCCGCTGCCTGAGACATGAAGAATACGCTCTTGATATTCAGGTTCATGACATCGTCCCAGTCTTTTTCGCTGAACTCGAGAGCGTCTTCGCGGCGAATCAATCCGGCGTTATTCACCAGGATATCAATATGACCAAACTCCGCTACCGCGCGATCCAGCAGTGCTGGAATGCCATCAATCTTTCGCAGATCGGCGGTCAGGCTTAAAAAACGACGCCCCAGCGCCGTGACCTGCTTGATGGTTTCAGTCGGTTCAACGATGTTAATGCCAACAATGTCACAGCCCGCTTGCGCCAGCCCCAACGCCATCCCCTGGCCCAGCCCAGTATCACAACCAGTGACGACCGCAACTTTACCTTCGAGAGAAAATGCACTTAAAATCATAACAATACCTTATTCGTTTATGCCCACAACTAGCGCAAATCTTTAACGGCCACATGGTCCATATCATCAAAAACCTGGTTTTCACCGACCATGCCCCAGATAAAGGTATAAGCTTTGGTTCCGACGCCGGAATGGATCGACCAGCTCGGGGAGATCACCGCCTGCTCGTTATGCATCACAATATGACGCGTTTCTTGCGGCTGCCCCATCATGTGGAAAACGCAGGCGTCATCATCCATATTGAAATAGAAATAAACTTCCATCCGGCGCTCGTGGGTGTGACACGGCATGGTGTTCCACAAGTTACCTGGAGCCAGCTCCGTCAGCCCCATACTCAATTGGCAGGTTTCCAGCACATCCGGGACAAAATATTTGTTAATCGTGCGACGGTTACTGGTGAGGTTATCGCCTAACGTGACTGGAGATACTTCGTCTGGTGTGACTTTTTTGGTGGGATACGTCGTATGCGCAGGTGCGCAATTGTAATAAAACTTCGCCGGAGTAGCGGTATCAATACTGGCAAAGACAACTTCTTTTGCGCCTTTACCAACATACAGGGCTTCGCGGTGACCGATTTCATAGCATTGACCATCGACGGTAATCGTACCGGCACCGCCAATATTGATAACACCTAACTCGCGACGTTCCAGGAAATAGCTTACCCCGAGTTGTTTACCAACTTCCCCGCCAACGGAAACCGTTTTAGTTACCGGCATAATGCCGCCAACAATAATACGGTCAATGTGGCTGTAAACCATGGTGTACTCATCGGCGACAAATACCTTTTCAACCAAAAATTCATTGCGCAACCCCTGGGTATCCAGCGTTTTTGCATGCGCACTGTGGATGCTCTGTCTTACGTCCACATCAACCTCCGATAATCAGTGAAGCGTGAAAATAGAAAACGATAGTGAAACGCTGTTTCGTTTTCTCTATAAGGGGATGATATGCCCACGGGATAGGGTTTTCAATTAAAAATAAAACAATGTTTCATTTTTAAGGTAAAGACTGAAAAAAGTGCAGTGTCGATCACGAATATGTCATGGGAATGGAAAAATCAGGGAGCCCTGAAAATGTATGTCGACTCGCCAGCCACCATTATTCAACAGATTAATGACGGCTGATATTTATCGGTAAGGAGGAAATGCAGAGCTATTCGTCACGTTCAATGGTCAATGCCACGCCCTGGCCCCCGCCGATACAAAGCGTAGCCAGTCCTTTGCGGGCATTACGTTTCACCATTTCATGAACCAGAGAAACCAGGATTCGGCAACCGGACGCGCCTATTGGGTGACCGAGCGCGATCGCACCACCATTAACATTGACCCGACGCTCATCCCATTCAAGCATCTTGCCAACCGAAAGCGCCTGAGCAGCAAACGCTTCATTAGCCTCAATAAGATCGACATCAGCCAACTGCCAGCCGACACGTTCCAGGCAACGGCGTGTCGCATACACCGGCGCAATTCCCATTAATGCCGGATCTACACCAACGCTGGCAAATGCGCGAATGCGGGCAAGCACGGGTAAATTCAACGCTCGCGCTTTGGCTTCGCTCATCATCATTACCGCAGCTGCGCCATCGTTTATGGATGATGCATTACCCGCTGTCACAGAACCGAGACTATCAAATGAAGGATTTAAACGGGCCAAGCCTTCTGCACTGGCGTCAGTGCGTGGCTGTTCATCGGTATCAACAACCAACGCCTGACCGTTACTTTGGGTCATTACCGGGACGATTTCATCTTTAAATCGTCCGGCGTCAATCGCCGCTCGCGCTTTTTGTTGCGAGCTAAGTGCGTAAGCATCCTGCAACTGACGGCTGATGCCATATTCGCGAGCCAGATTTTCGGCGGTGACACCAATATGATAATCATTGAAGGCATCCCACAAGCCGTCATGCACCAGACTATCAACCAACTGGCTATTGCCAAGCTGTGCACCGGTGCGGCTATCAGTCAGAACGTGTGGTGCGCGGCTCATGTTTTCCTGGCCACCGGCGATGACAATATCCGCCTCGCCACACTGGATCGCCTGAGTAGCCAGATGCAGTGCTTTAAGCCCGGAACCGCAAACGTCATTAATAGTGATTGCAGAAACGCTGTTAGGAAGACCACCTTTAATAGCCGATTGCCTTGCCGGATTCTGCCCTGCCCCTGCAGTCAACACCTGACCAAGAATTACTTCATCCACCGCATATGCAGGAACGCCGGTACGTTCTATTAACGCTTTCACGACCAGGCTGCCAAGTTCCACAGCGGAATGACCCGCTAACGCACCACGAAAGCAGCCGATAGGTGTCCGTAACGCCCCGACAATCACAACGTCTTTCATCACAACCTCGCACCAATTAACAGTGCAATAGTAAATGATTGTTAATTACAGTTATCTTAATTGTTTAAAAAAAGTGACTATTATCACAAAGGAAATACGCCTGAGTAGCAGTCAGAGACATAACTGGCACGTAAGGTTTGCAACCACTAACCCACCAATAGAGAGGTAGATAGGGCGTTAATCTCCCATACTTAACCTGGTTTATGGTAAATTGCCCTCCATTTTGTTTAATTTGTAGATGATACGTTCAGATAATGTCTAATATTTGGTCAAAAGAAGAAACTCTGTGGAGTTTCGCGCTCTACGGCACAGCCGTTGGTGCAGGCACGCTCTTCCTTCCTATTCAGTTAGGTTCGGCAGGGGCTGTGGTCCTGTTTATTACTGCTCTGGTCGCCTGGCCTTTAACATATTGGCCACATAAAGCCTTATGCCAGTTCATCCTCTCATCAAAAACATCAGCAGGTGAAGGGATAACGGGCGCGGTAACACACTACTATGGCAAGAAGATTGGTAATCTGATTACCACGCTGTACTTCATCGCCTTTTTTGTCGTCGTGTTGATATATGCAGTGGCAATTACCAACTCACTTACGGAACAGCTGGCAAAGCATATGGTTATTGATCTTCGCATCCGTATGTTGGTGAGTCTGGGGGTTGTATTAATCCTGAATCTCATTTTTCTGATGGGACGCCATGCAACCATTCGGGTAATGGGATTTTTGGTATTCCCATTGATTGCCTATTTCTTATTTCTTTCTATTTACCTGGTCGGTAGTTGGCAACCTGATCTATTAACAACCCAGGTAGAGTTCAATCAGAATACCCTTCACCAGATATGGATATCGATTCCCGTGATGGTTTTCGCTTTTAGCCATACGCCCATTATTTCTACGTTTGCCATAGACAGACGTGAAAAATATGGCGAACATGCTATGGATAAATGCAAAAAAATTATGAAAGTCGCTTATCTCATCATCTGCATAAGTGTATTGTTCTTTGTCTTTAGCTGCCTGCTTTCTATTCCACCTTCGTATATTGAAGCGGCTAAAGAAGAAGGGGTTACCATTTTATCGGCGCTTTCTATGCTGCCGAACGCCCCAGCATGGTTATCAATTTCCGGGATTATTGTCGCAGTAGTTGCGATGTCGAAATCATTCCTGGGTACGTACTTTGGCGTTATTGAAGGTGCCACAGAGGTCGTCAAAACAACATTACAGCAGGTTGGTGTAAAGAAAAGTCGTGCATTTAACCGCGCACTATCAATTATGTTGGTATCGCTGATTACCTTCATTGTTTGTTGCATTAACCCGAACGCGATTTCGATGATTTACGCGATCAGCGGCCCGCTCATTGCCATGATACTTTTCATCATGCCTACGCTGTCAACGTATCTCATCCCGGCGCTTAAACCCTGGCGTTCCATCGGAAATCTGATTACGCTGATCGTGGGTATCCTGTGCGTATCGGTAATGTTCTTTAGCTAATATCCGTTGTGGATGGTTCAAAATTGCTTCAATTTTGAACCATCCCAGTTTTCATAATGTTCATTTGTTATTATTCCGCCCTATCACTTCTCTCGTAATATTATATAATTATCAGCTAGTTAAACACACAAAGAGTTCTGAACATCTTAAATAAGACTATTTAAGATACATGACGATTGCATTGCGTAAACGCTTTTTATTTACAAAAAATGGGGAAGTATTACGGCGATTGCGAAAAGTCTGAAGCGCTTGAATTAAGATAATATAGAAAATCAGATACAACAAAAATGGCAGGTAGATGATGTGAAGATAAATTGGAGCGGGCGAAGGGAATCGAACCCTCGTATAGAGCTTGGGAAGCTCTCGTTCTACCATTGAACTACGCCCGCTTCGAGATGCGTAAGGCATTATAAACCTTACGCTCTCCTTAGCAAGTACCACGCTGCTGACTGCTGATTAATTCACCATCAGCATTTTGGCTTGCTGCCCTGAGGCGGCAAGTAACGTAGCGGATCAATTGCCGTTGCACGGTAACGAATCTGGAAATGCAGGCGAACAGATGCCGCATCAGTGCTCCCCATAGTGGCGATTTTTTGCCCAGCTTTCACGCTTTGCCCATTATTTACCAGCATCGTGTCATTATGAGCGTAAGCCGTAATGTAATCTTCACTGTGTTTAATCATGATGAGATTACCGTAGCCACGCAGCTGGTTACCCACATACACCACCTTTCCTGCACCCGCGGCGTAAATAGGTGTACCTCGTGGAGCTGAGATATCAATCCCTTTATTGCCGCCATCTGCTGTCGAATACGGCATGATAACTTTCCCTGTCGTTGGCCATAACCAACAACGTTGCCCTACTGGCGGCCAGGAAGATTTCGGTACCGCTGATGACGGTGTAACCGATGCGGTTTTGGTCGTTGATTTGGCGGTTGATTTACGTGTACTACTGCTACTTTTCGCCCCACCCAGTTTTAGTTTCTGACCTACTTCAATGGTGTAAGGGGGGGAAATGCCGTTCAGTCGCGCCAGTTCTTTTACGCTGGTTCCCGTGGTGCGCGAAATACGATATAGCGTATCCCCCCGTTTCACGGTGTAAACGGAGCCGGAATACGTTCCTGTATCGGATGATTTGCTACCCGAACAGCCCGCCAAAAGCAGCCCAACCGATAACAACATCACGATACCCAGAGATTTTTTATTCAGGCGTCCCGCACTCAAAATCTTTCCTCGCTTAAAAAACAAGACGCCATATCATAGCAGCCAGCCTCTTGATACCCAATCTCTTGCTTCTGGAAAAACGATGTAATAGAGAAAGAGGTTAATTTCATTTGGCAAAGGGAAGTATCATCAGCAAAATATTTGCTGTAGTGGTATCGAAGTTCCTGACTTTTACCCTATTTCCCACCTTGATGCGTAATAATCCTAATTTATCACATTGATTTTATCGCCACTCATATTGATACGTATCACTGTCCCTATTCAGAGTCCTGTTTCATATCATATCTGTGTTTTTTTAACGTCATCACACTTCCTTCCTCCCCTCACGCA
Source organism: Escherichia sp. WS3063 (assembly GCF_046486595.1). Lineage (NCBI taxonomy): Bacteria > Pseudomonadati > Pseudomonadota > Gammaproteobacteria > Enterobacterales > Enterobacteriaceae > Escherichia > Escherichia sp. WS3063. The sequence continues at coordinate 5,072 of NZ_JBJQKY010000046.1, read as the reverse complement.
TATAGTCGTTTCTGGCGTAATTCTTGCCTGCTAAGACTAAATCTTTGCCATAAGAACCAAATGTTCAAACCGAGGGGATTTCTATGGAAGCGCGGGAAGCAACCGCTACGGGTGAATCATGCATGCGCGTCGATGCCATTGCTAAGGTCACCGGGCGGGCACGATATACTGACGATTATGTTATGGCGGGCATGTGTTACGCGAAATATGTACGTAGTCCTATCGCACATGGTTATGCCGTAAGTATTAATGATGAACAAGCCAGGAGTTTGCCGGGCGTCCTGGCGATTTTTACCTGGGAAGATGTGCCAGAAATCCCATTCGCCACGGCAGGGCATGCCTGGACACTTGACGAAAACAAGCGCGATACCGCCGATCGCGCACTGCTAACTCGCCATGTTCGTCATCATGGCGACGCCGTTGCCATCGTCGTGGCCCGCGATGAACTCACGGCAGAAAAAGCGGCGCAATTGGTCAGCATTGAGTGGCAAGAATTACCCGTTATCACCTCGCCAGAAGCGGCGCTGGCAGAAGACGCTGCACCAATCCATAACGGTGGCAATTTACTGAAACAAAGCACGATGTCGACGGGTAATGTCCAACAAACAATCGATGCCGCCGACTACCAGGTACAGGGGCACTATCAGACTCCCGTTATTCAACATTGTCATATGGAAAGCGTGACATCGCTGGCATGGATGGAGGATGACTCGCGAATTACCATCGTTTCCAGCACCCAGATCCCGCACATTGTTCGCCGCGTGGTTGGTCAGGCGCTGGATATTCCCTGGTCATGCGTACGAGTCATCAAACCGTTTATCGGTGGCGGTTTTGGTAATAAACAGGATGTACTGGAAGAGCCAATGGCGGCATTCCTGACCAGCAAACTTGGCGGCATTCCGGTGAAAGTTTCCCTTAGCCGTGAAGAGTGTTTCCTCGCAACCCGTACCCGCCACGCTTTTACTATTGACGGGCAAATGGGCGTGAACCGCGACGGAACATTGAAAGGTTATAGTCTGGATGTTCTGTCTAACACCGGCGCTTATGCATCTCACGGGCACTCCATTGCTTCTGCTGGGGGGAATAAAGTCGCTTACCTTTATCCTCGTTGTGCCTACGCTTACAGTTCAAAGACCTGCTATACCAACCTCCCCTCGGCTGGTGCGATGCGTGGTTATGGCGCGCCACAAGTCGTATTTGCCGTTGAGTCTATGCTTGATGATGCCGCGACAGCGTTAGGTATTGATCCTGTTGAAATTCGTTTACGCAACGCCGCCCGCGAAGGAGATGCTAATCCGCTCACGGGAAAACGTATTTACAGCGCAGGGTTGCCGGAGTGTCTTGAAAAAGGCCGGAAAATCTTTGAATGGGAAAAACGCCGTGCAGAGTGCCAGAACCAGCAAGGCAATTTACGTCGTGGCGTTGGCGTCGCCTGTTTTAGCTACACCTCTAACACCTGGCCTGTCGGCGTAGAAATAGCAGGCGCGCGCCTGTTGATGAATCAGGATGGAACCATCAACGTGCAAAGCGGCGCGACGGAAATCGGCCAGGGTGCCGACACCGTGTTCTCGCAAATGGTGGCAGAAACCGTGGGAGTTCCGGTCAGCGATGTCCGCGTAATTTCGACACAAGACACCGACGTTACACCATTCGACCCCGGCGCATTTGCCTCACGTCAGAGCTATGTTGCCGCGCCTGCGCTGCGCAGTGCGGCACTGTTATTAAAAGAGAAAATCATCGCTCACGCCGCAGTCATGCTACATCAGTCAGCGATGAATCTGACCCTGATAAAAGGCCATATCGTGCTGGTTGAACGACCGGAAGAGCCGTTAATGTCGTTAAAAGATTTGGCGATGGACGCTTTCTACCACCCTGAACGCGGCGGGCAGCTCTCTGCCGAAAGCTCCATCAAAACCACCACTAACCCACCGGCGTTTGGCTGTACCTTTGTTGATCTGACGGTCGATATTGCACTGTGTAAAGTCACCATCAACCGCATCCTCAACGTTCATGATTCGGGCCATATTCTTAATCCGCTGCTGGCAGAAGGTCAGGTACACGGCGGAATGGGGATGGGCATTGGCTGGGCGCTATTTGAAGAGATGATCATCGATGCGAAAAGCGGCGTGGTCCGTAACCCCAATCTGCTGGATTACAAAATGCCGACCATGCCGGATCTGCCACAACTGGAAAGCGCGTTCGTCGAAATCAATGAGCCGCAATCCGCATACGGACATAAGTCACTGGGTGAGCCACCCATAATTCCTGTAGCCGCTGCTATTCGTAACGCGGTGAAGATGGCTACCGGTGTTGCAATCAATACACTGCCGCTAACGCCAAAACGATTATATGAAGAATTCCATCTGGCAGGATTGATTTGAGGATAACATCATGTTTGATTTTGCTTCTTACCATCGCGCAACCACCCTTGCCGATGCCATCACCCTGCTGGCTGACAATCCGCAGGCCAAATTGCTTGCCGGTGGCACTGACGTACTGATACAGCTTCACCATCACAATGACCGCTATCGCCATATTGTTGATATCCACAATCTGGCAGAGCTTCAGGGAATAACACAGGCGGAAGATGGCGCGCTGCGAATCGGCTCCGCGACAACATTTACTCAGCTCATTGAAGATCCCGTAATCCAACGCAATCTCCCGGCGTTATGTGCTGCGGCTGCATCAATCGCCGGGCCGCAGATCCGTAATGTCGCCACCTACGGCGGAAATATTTGCAACGGTGCCACCAGCGCAGATTCTGCCACGCCAACGCTAATTTATGACGCGAAACTGGAGCTCCACTCCCCACGCGGTGTTCGTTTCGTCCCGATTAATGGCTTTCACACCGGGCCGGGCAAAGTGTCTCTTGAGCATGACGAAATCCTTGTCGCCTTTCATTTTCCGCCACAGCCGAAAGAACACGCGGGCAGCGCACATTTTAAATATGCCATGCGCGACGCAATGGATATTTCAACAATTGGCTGCGCCGCACATTGCCGACTGGATAACGGCAATTTCAGCGAATTACGCCTGGCATTTGGTGTTGCCGCGCCAACGCCGATTCGCTGCCAACATGCCGAACAGACTGCACAAAATGCGCCATTAAACCTGCAAACGCTGGAAGCCATCAGCGAATCAGTCCTGCAAGATGTCGCCCCGCGTTCTTCATGGCGGGCCAGTAAAGAGTTTCGTCTGCATCTCATCCAGACGATGACCAAAAAAGTGATTAGCGAAGCCGTCGCCGCGGCGGGGGGAAAATTGCAATGAATCACAGCGAAACAATTACCATCGAATGCACCATTAACGGGATGCCTTTTCAGCTTCACGCCGCGCCAGGAATGCCGCTTTCGGAACTACTCCGAGAACAAGGGCTTCTTAGTGTCAAACAAGGTTGCTGCGTAGGCGAATGCGGTGCCTGTACGGTGCTGGTCGACGGCACAGCAATAGACAGTTGCTTATTCCTTGCGGCCTGGGCTGAAGGAAAAGAGATCCGCACGCTGGAAGGTGAAGCGAAAGGTGGAAAACTTTCTCATGTCCAACTGGCTTATGCGAAATCCGGCGCAGTGCAATGCGGGTTTTGTACGCCGGGCCTGATTATGGCTACCACGGCGATGCTGGCAAAACCACGCGAAAAACCATTAACCATTACGGAAATTCGTCGTGGACTGGCGGGAAATCTTTGTCGCTGCACGGGGTATCAGATGATTGTAAATACAGTTCTGGATTGCGAGAAAACGAAGTAAAAGGATATCCGGCCTGAATTCAGGCCGGATTCTCAGAGGTTATGTGTTTAACAACTCATATTTCTTAATCTTGCGATAGAGCGTAGCAATGCCGATGCCCAGTTCATCAGCAACTTCCTTCTTGCTGTTATGACGTGAAAGCGCCTCGCGGATCATTTGCTTTTCCATCTCCTCCAGCGCCGTGCCGCCCGCATCATCGAGTGACAGGTGCGCCTCACTGACCTCTGTTACATCACTTTGCTCCGTTGTGCCATTATTCAGCAGATTTGGCGGCAATAGCGTGCTGTCGATAACTTCACCTGAAGGAACAACGTTAACCAGATATTCCATCAAATTGCTTAACTCGCGCAGGTTTCCGGGCCAACGATGCTTACGCAATATTTCGACGACATCAGGAGCAATGCCAGGATAAACCGATCCCAGACGACGGGTATGCAGATGTAAAAAGTAATGCACCAGTAATTCAATATCTTCCTGACGTTCACGCAGCGGTGGAAGAGTTATCGGGATAACATTAAGTCGGTAGAAGAGATCTTCGCGGAATTTACCTTCGGCAATGAACTGGGCCAAATTCTGATTAGTTGCAGAAATGATGCGGATGTCGACTTGTATTGGGCTACTGGCACCAATCGGCAGAATTTCACGCGCCTCAATAGCGCGCAGTAATTTAGCCTGCAACATTAATGGCATATCACCAATTTCATCGAGAAACAGCGTGCCCGTATTCGCCGCCTGAATCAACCCTGTTTTACCGTTGGCAGAAGCGCCAGTAAATGCGCCTTTAACATAACCGAACAGTTCGCTCTCCAGAAGCTGTTCCGGAATCGCGGCACAGTTGATAGCAATAAAGGGTTTATTCCGTCTTCCGCTCAACTTATGGATTGCACGGGCGACGACTTCTTTACCCGTGCCGCTTTCACCAACCACCATAACGCTGGATGGGCTGGGTGCAATACGGCTAATGAGTCGTTTTAATTGCCGCATAACACGGCACTCGCCAACCAATTGTTCAATATGCGGTTCATCAGGTGCATTTGCTACAGAAAAACTGGTATGCGATTGGTGAAACGCCATTAAAAATAGTTGTCGGCCCTGGATGTTATGCAACTGACCAATGATTAATTCACTTTTATCATCCCACGAAACAATATGTTGCATATGACCATGGGTAAAATTACTCTCAAATGTTAATGGTCTGAAACGAACAGGTTTTCCAGGTGATGCTGCCAACTTACTGATTTAGTGTATGATGGTGTTTTTGAGGTGCTCCAGTGGCTTCTGTTTCTATCAGCTGTCCCTCCTGTTCAGCTACTGACGGGGTGGTGC
>NZ_JBJQKY010000045.1:0-15745 GCF_046486595.1 Escherichia sp. WS3063 | reverse complement strand
ACGCACCACCCCGTCAGTAGCTGAACAGGAGGGACAGCTGATAGAAACAGAAGCCACTGGAGCACCTCAAAAACACCATCATACACTAAATCAGTAAGTTGGCAGCATCACTGATCCCTTCATTTAGTGACTGCCCCTGGGTTTTTCATGCTCTCCTGCGTCCTAGAGAACTTGCCAATAACCTACATTATTTTTGCTTTGCCATTACCAATCGTCCTGAACAAGTTCATTTTAAAGCCAAAGCGCTGCCCAACTTTTATCCTCAATACCACATCGTCAGCAGGAAATAACCTAATCCCTGTGTTGGGATCTTATAATCGCTAATGATAATTATTTACATTTTATAGCTTCTGCTATAAAACATAGTAGTTGCTATGTTTATTCTAATTTTGCTCACTATAGGTACTAAATCATGCTCTCAATAAAAAAAGTAACCATGCTCTTGGGGTGCCTAGTCCTCACCTGCTCGATAGCATTTCAGGCGAGTGCAGCTGAAAAATTCAAGGTCATTACAACTTTTACCATCATCGCAGATATGGCCAAAAACGTGGCTGGAGATGCTGCAGAAGTCTCATCCATAACCAAGCCTGGTGCAGAAATTCATGAGTATCAGCCTACCCCTGGCGATATTAAACGTGCGCAGGGGGCACAACTGATTCTCGCCAATGGTATGAATCTGGAATTGTGGTTCCAACGCTTTTACCAGCATCTCAATGGGGTTCCAGAAGTAATTGTCTCTTCGGGTGTGACGCCAGTAGGGATCACCGAAGGGCCCTATGAGGGCAAACCTAACCCCCATGCCTGGATGTCGCCAGATAATGCTCTGATTTACGTCGATAATATTCGTGATGCGTTTATAAAATACGATCCGATAAATGCACAAACCTACCAACGTAATGCCGATACTTATAAAGCCAAGATTACCCAAACCCTTGCCCCCCTGCGTAAGCAGATTGCGGAACTCCCTGAGAATCAGCGATGGATGGTCACCAGTGAAGGGGCTTTTTCTTATCTCGCACGCGATTTGGGGCTAAAAGAGCTTTATCTGTGGCCGATTAATGCCGATCAACAAGGAACACCGCAGCAGGTACGTAAGGTTGTTGATATAGTTAAGAAAAATCATATCCCGGCAGTCTTTAGCGAGAGTACGATTTCCGATAAACCAGCGCGTCAGGTTGCGCGTGAAACCGGCGCGCACTACGGTGGTGTGCTCTATGTCGATTCCCTGAGCACAGAAAACGGCCCGGTACCTACGTATATCGACCTTCTGAAGGTTACTACCAGTACGCTGGTACAGGGAATTAAAGCCGGAAAAAGGGAGAAATAATGATGCAATCTGCAGGCATTGTCGTTAATGATGTTACTGTCACCTGGCGTAACGGGCACACAGCACTGCGCGATGCATCCTTCACAGTACCAGGCGGATCTATTGCCGCTCTGGTTGGGGTAAACGGTTCCGGAAAATCGACGTTGTTTAAAGCGATTATGGGATTTGTGCGTCTGACCAGCGGGAAGATATCTGTTCTGGGTATTCCCACACGACAGGCGCTACAGAAAAACCTGGTTGCCTACGTCCCTCAGTCAGAAGAGGTTGACTGGTCATTTCCTGTACTGGTGGAAGATGTGGTGATGATGGGCCGCTATGGGCATATGGGTATGTTGCGTATCGCCAAAAAGAGGGATCGTCAGATTGTCACCGATGCGCTGGAACGTGTCGATATGGTGGATTTTCGCCATCGACAAATCGGCGAGCTTTCCGGTGGACAAAAGAAACGCGTCTTTCTGGCGAGAGCGATTGCACAGCAGGGTGATGTGATCCTGCTGGATGAACCTTTTACCGGCGTTGATGTGAAAACCGAAGCGAAAATCATCAGCCTGTTGAGGGAGTTACGCGCGGAAGGCAAAACGATGCTTGTCTCAACGCACAATCTCGGATCCGTCACGACATTTTGCGATTATACGGTCATGGTCAAAGGCACCGTCCTGGCAAGCGGGCCGACAGACACCACTTTTACAGCCGAGAACCTGGAGCTGGCTTTTAGCGGCGTACTGCGCCATGTCACACTTAACGGCTCGGAAGAAAGCATTATTACTGACGATGAACGCCCTTTTGTGGCACATCGACCGTCAGCGGTGCAGAGGGAAGAAAGATGAACGTGCTACTGGAACCCTTCAGCTATGAATATATGCTCAATGCGATGTGGGTCTCGGCGATGGTCGGCGGTCTCTGCGCTTTCCTGTCATGCTATCTGATGCTAAAAGGCTGGTCGCTGATTGGCGATGCGCTGTCGCACTCTATTGTCCCGGGTGTTGCGGGGGCATATATGCTGGGGCTTCCGTTTTCTCTGGGAGCCTTCTTTTCCGGCGGACTGGCAGCGGGCAGCATGCTGTTTCTTAACCAACTCACTCGCTTAAAAGAAGATGCCATCATCGGCCTGATCTTCTCGTCCTTTTTTGGCCTGGGGCTGTTTATGGTGTCATTGAACCCGACATCCGTGAACATTCAGACCATCGTCCTGGGCAATATTCTGGCAATCGATCCGGCGGATATCCTGCAACTCACTATCATTGGCATTCTCTCGATCATCGTGCTTTTTTTCAAATGGAAAGATCTTATGGTGACCTTTTTCGACGAGAATCACGCCCGTGCTATTGGATTGCATCCGGGCAGATTAAAAATCCTCTTCTTCACCCTGCTGTCGGTTTCGACCGTTGCGGCGCTGCAAACGGTTGGTGCCTTTCTGGTGATCTGTCTGGTGGTGACTCCCGGTGCAACAGCATGGTTGTTAACCGATCGTTTTCCCCGCCTGCTCATGATTGCTGTAACTATTGGCAGTGTGACCAGTTTCCTCGGCGCGTGGGTCAGTTACTTTCTGGACGGCGCGACAGGTGGAATCATCGTGGTGGCGCAGACACTGCTGTTTCTTTTAGCATTTGTCTTTGCGCCCACCCATGGGCTTTTGGCAAATCGTCGGCGTGCGCATAAAGCGCTGGAGGATCGCTCATGATGGCATTATTACTGGAGCCACTGCAGTTCACCTTTATGAGTCACGCACTGCTGATTTCACTGGTAGTTTCCATACCCTGTGCGCTGCTGTCGGTCTTTCTGGTCCTGAAAAGTTGGGCACTGATGGGTGACGCGATGAGTCATGCGGTTTTTCCTGGCATCGTGCTTGCCTGGATTCTGGGGTTACCTCTGGCTACAGGGGCATTCGTCGCCGGAGTATTCTGTGCGGTGGCGACGGGATACCTGAAAGACAACAGCCGAATCAAGCAAGATACAGTGATGGGGATTGTTTTTTCTGGCATGTTTGCCGCAGGTCTGATCTTGTATATTGCAGTCAAACCAGACGTACATCTTGATCATATTCTTTTCGGCGACATGCTCGGGATAACCATCGGCGATATAATCCAGACGGTGATTATTGCCGGACTGGTTACACTTGTTATTAGCGTAAAATGGCGGGATTTTTTGCTGTTCAGCTTTGATTATCAACAGGCGCAGGCAAGCGGTTTGCATACGAGATGGCTGCATTATGGGCTGCTGTGCATGGTCTCCCTGACCATTGTGGCGACGCTGAAAGCGGTTGGTATCATTCTCTCTATTTCTCTTCTCATTGCGCCTGGTGCCATTGCGGTACTCCTGACACAACGCTTTCATATTGCGCTCCTGCTGGCGACTGGCATATCGATATTGGTCTCAATGACTGGTGTCTGGCTGTCCTTTTTTATCGACAGCGCGCCAGCTCCGACAATTGTTGTCTTATTCGCGGTCATGTTCATCATGACGTTTACCGTTACCAGCATCAACGCACGCACAAAGGAAAATGCCGAACCACGGGATTTGTTATCATCCGATTAGCAGAACACTCGGCCAGCAACATCCGCTTATTGGCGATGCGCTTGAACGAATAATGCACAGACTTATGATTCTGATAAGTTTTGTTGCCAGAGAGTTGCTGCGGACTGGATAGCAAGTAATGTCGATTCTCAGGGGTAGCAAACAGCGCAGTAAAATGAGGGAAGTAGTGGCAAAACATAGAGAAAATTGGGGGGCGAGGGCCAGTGATGTAAAAAACCACGCTAAGAGTTTAATTAATTGTTTGTATTGAAGTTTAATGATCTTAACTCACCCTTAAGAATATCTTCCGGTAACGAAGACGTATAATGCCCCAGCATATTTATATGGCTATGTATCAGCAGCGATAATCTTGCCGGATGCTACTCCTCAGGAGTTTCTCCCGATTTGCGAAGATGTGACAACGCCTCCTGCATGTAAAGTGTGTTTCACAGCACAACCGCATTGGTCACCAGCCCCAGAGCACCTAGTTGATCTTCCTGCCCTTAACGGTAGCTGAAGATGACTGGGCTGGATGGAAAATCCTGCATGGTGCATTGGGAGAGCAGATAGAATTGGTTGGCGACGATCTGTTTGTGACCAACGTAAAGTATATTCAGCGCGGCATTGACGAAAACCTTGCCAATTCAGCATTGATTAAACTCAACCAGATTGGTTCCCTGAGTGAAACCTTTGATGCGGTACAACTTTGCCATGACAACAACTGGGGCACCTTTATCTCACACCGCAGTGGTGAGACAGTGGACAGCTTTATCGCCGATATGACAGTTGCAATGCGCGCAGGTCATCTCAAAACGGGAGCTCCATGCCGGGGTGAGCGTATTGAAAAATATAACCAGCTTATGAGAATTGAGGATGAACTGGGTTCATCGGCGCAATTTGCCGGAAAGTCTGCCTTTAAATGACATTATTGTGCCAATCCCCCAGGCTTACACGTCGGGGTTATTCTGGAGGAATGATGAAAGCTCACGTTTTTGTTATTTCTATGCTTACTGGCATTGTCGTCACCTATGCCGTGTTACTTCTTGGTTGCTTGTTCATCGATAAAACGCTCCCCACTGTAGATGTTGTCATTCTGTCACTTGTCGTGGGGGCTTCTGCTCAGCAATTGTCGAGGGTATTAATGTCAATAAATAGAACCTTCCCTTATCTTGCATGTAGTCAAAGGATATAAATTAACAATATCAGTCAAATGAGAACATATTCTGATATTGTTACGATAAAAAATTATTTTATGAGGGGTACATGATTAAATCACTTTTTGCCGTCATTATCGGCGGTTCTGTTGGATGTACTCTGCGCTGGTTACTGTCCACACGCTTTAACAGTCTTTTTCCAAATCTACCTCCAGGTACACTGGTGGTGAACCTCCTTGCCGGGTTAATTATTGGTACTGCGTTGGCGTACTTTTTACGACAACCACACCTTGATCCTTTTTGGAAATTAATGATAACAACGGGACTTTGTGGAGGTCTGAGTACTTTCTCTACATTTTCTGTTGAAGTATTCGCATTACTCCAGGCGGGAAATTATATATGGGCTTTGACGTCTGTACTTGTTCACGTCATTGGCTCCCTCATCATGACAGCTTTAGGCTTTTTTATCATAACCATACTTTTCGCATGAGAATTCATTAACGTTACAGGTTTATCAACTAATGTGACGCTTAGGATAGAATTTCGCTCCATGGTATGCGTTTGCAGTCATTACAGTCTCCATGACGACTGTAATGACTGCAAACGCATTACCTGACATATCAGTATAAACAATGAATTAACCTCTTGGCGTATTTTTTACATCACTGGCCCTCACCCCCCAAAATTCTCTCTGAAAAATTGTTGCGGTTAACGTTGCCAATGTATCCACCCATTTCAGAAGACGATCTGGCATCCTGGTGGCATGCTGCGATGTGCTTCAGGTGAGTGCACTGGGCGGTCAGCACAGGCGGTTTCGACAGCGAAATTGCACAGGACGTTATGCCGGCTGTGAGTACAACATCATAGCCTTACTTGATTGTACGGTAATGCCAAATACATGCAGACACTATGGTAAATAATACAGCGGCAAATAATGCCGTCACAATCAGCGCGATTGAGACACCTGTTTTCGACGCCAGTGGCACCAACAATGCGCACAGCCCATAGCCAAGTGTGTGACTGGCCGCAAGCCAGCCCGCGCCTGCGCCGTCGGCCAGCTTATCATTCAGTAAAAGTTGATAAGCGGGTGTTGCCAGAGCGGCCCCAAATGACAGCACTGCACAGCCCAGGTAAAACAACCATAGCTGTTCAGTGAGCATGATAGCCAGACCACTACTCATCAACACCCCGGCACTCAGGAGCAGAGCCACTGGAGTCAGGCGCTGTGGACGGAGTACCACGAACTGCGCGATAAGCGCAGCTATTGCGGACAGCCCCAACAACCACGCCACCTGTTGGCTAATAGTGGTGGTATCAGTATCGAACTGGCGAGTAAGGGCTGGCGAAAGTCCAAGCTGCATCATGCTCATTGCCGCAGCCAGTAACATTGCGCAAAGCAGATAAGGCAGGCAATCCCGCTTCAGGCTGACGCTCTTGCGCTCCGGTGTGGGCTGTGGTGGTGTGCCGGGCAACCGCAGAAGCATCACCACAGCCCACACCGGAGCTGCCATCAGCATCCACACTGGCGCCAGAGGGTGAATGACCAACATTGCCGCCGCGCACAGCGGCCCGAATAGCCTGCCGCAGCTCAGGCCGGAGCTGATGGTTGCCAGAGCGGCCATGCGATTCCCTTCTCCCGCTCTCTGCAATGCCCAGACCTGACAGGCTGGCACCATTGCTGACACGGTCAGACCGTAGACGATCCGGGCGATGATTAATATTCCCAACCCCACCGCTGTTGTTACGGCACCGGTAGCCATCAGCACGCTTCCCAGCCCAAGCAGGGTAAAGCTTACGCCATATCCTCCCAGAGCCCACAGCACCACAGTCTTACTGCCAGTAAGGGAAATTTGCTTTCCCCACCATGGGGAAGATGGCAGAAACAGCATTGAGCCCAGCATCAGCAGGGCAGCCCATACAGACAGACTCAGATTTGTCTGTATGACCAGAACAGGGAGTACAACCAGCAGACCGTTCTGTCCGATACCGAGAAGACCGGCACTGAACGCCAGTGGCCAGCAGGACAGGGTTTTTTGGGGCGTATCTTCGATCTTAGATGACATTGTAATGTTTCAACACCATGTATTAATTGTGTTTATTTGTAAAATTAATTTTTCTGACAATAACATTTCTCGTTGATAATGAGAATCATTATTGACATAATTGTTATTATTTTACTGTGTAGGAGCTGTTTGATTATGATCCTGCCCTCTGAAAAATCCGCCACAGATGTGGCTGCGCAGTGCTTCCTGAATGCCTTGATTCGTGAAACCAAAGACTGGCAACTGGCGGAATACCCGCCAGACGAATTGATTATCCCGCTGGACGAACAGAAGTCGCTCCATTTCAGAGTGGCTTATTTCTCCCCAACCCAGCATCACCGCTTTGCATTTCCTGCTCATCTGGTCACGGCATCAGGCAGTTATCCTGTCGACTTTACCACTCTCTCCCGGCTTATTATTGATAAGCTCCGGCATCAACTTTTTCTGCCAGTTCCCCTCTGCGAAACTTTCCACCAACGCGTGCTGGAAAGCTACGCCCATACGCAACAGACAATTGATGCCCGCCATGACTGGGCCATCCTGCGTGAAAAAGCGTTGAATTTTGGCGAGGCTGAGCAGGCACTGCTGACAGGACACGCTTTCCACCCTGCACCTAAGTCTCATGAACCGTTTAACCGCCAGGAAGCTGAACGATACCTGCCTGACATGGCACCTCACTTCCCGCTGCGGTGGTTTTCGGTGGATAAAACGCAAATCGCTGGTGAAAGTCTGCATCTTAACCTTCAACAGCGGTTGACGCGATTTGCCGCAGAAAATGCGCCCCAGTTACTCAACGAATTAAGTGACAATCAATGGCTGTTCCCGCTGCACCCGTGGCAGGGAGAATATCTTTTGCAGCAAGTGTGGTGCCAGGCACTTTTTGCTAAAGGACTTATCAGAGACTTAGGCGAGGCCGGCACGTCGTGGCTGCCGACCACCTCTTCCCGCTCCCTCTACTGTGCTACCAGCCGCGATATGATCAAGTTCTCCCTGAGCGTTCGGCTGACCAACTCCGTCCGTACTCTGTCTGTGAAAGAGGTGGAGCGAGGAATGCGCCTGGCACGTCTGGCGCAAACCGACGGCTGGCAGATGCTACAGGCCCGCTTCCCTACTTTCCGGGTAATGCAGGAGGACGGCTGGGCCGGGCTGCGCGATCTTAACGGCAACATCATGCAGGAAAGTTTGTTTTCCCTGCGTGAAAACCTGCTGCTGGAGCAGCCGCAAAGCCAGACCAACGTTCTGGTTTCCCTGACTCAGGCCGCACCGGATGGCGGTGATTCGCTGCTGGTTTCGGCGGTAAAACGCCTGAGCGATCGCCTCGGTATCACTGTGCAACAGGCCGCCCACGCATGGGTCGATGCTTACTGTCAGCAGGTGCTGAAGCCTCTGTTTACGGCTGAAGCGGATTACGGCCTGGTGCTGCTGGCGCATCAGCAAAATATTCTTGTGCAGATGCTTGGGGATCTGCCGGTCGGATTTATTTACCGTGACTGCCAGGGCAGCGCGTTTATGCCTCACGCGACAGAGTGGCTCGATACCATTGACGAGGCGCAGGCGGAAAATATTTTCACCCGTGAGCAGTTGCTGCGCTATTTCCCTTATTACCTGCTGGTTAACTCCACTTTTGCCGTAACTGCTGCGCTGGGTGCTGCCGGGCTGGACAGCGAAGCGAATCTGATGGCTCGTGTACGAACATTGCTGGCTGAAGTGCGTGACCAGGTGACTCATAAAACCTGTCTCAACTATGTTCTGGAAAGTCCGTACTGGAACGTAAAAGGTAACTTTTTCTGTTATCTGAACGATCATAACGAGAACACCATCGTTGACCCTTCGGTGATCTATTTTGATTTCGCTAACCCGCTGCAGGCTCAGGAGGTCTGAATGTCTGGGGCAAACATTGTTCACAGCGGATATGGACTGCGCTGTGAAAAACTCGACAAGCCTCTGAATCTTGGCTGGGGGCTGGACAATAGCGCGGTGTTGCACTGGCCCGGGGAGCTGCCAACAGGGTGGCTGTGCGACGCGCTGGATCAGATATTTATCGCCGCACCACAACTTTCAGCAGTGGTTCTTCCCTGGTCCGAATGGTGTGAGGAGCCACAGGCGCTGACGCTTTTCGGACAGGTACAAAGCGACATTATCCATCGTTCCGCTTTCTGGCAGTTACCGTTATGGCTGAGTTCTCCGGCAAACCGGGCCTCCGGTGAAATGGTTTTTGATGCAGAGCGTGAGATTTATTTCCCGCAGCGCCCCCCCCGTCCGCAGGGTGAAGTTTATCGTCGTTACGATCCACGCATTCGCAGGATGCTGAGTTTCCGCATTGCCGATCCCGTTTCTGATGCAGAACGTTTCACTCGCTGGATGAACGATCCGCGCGTTGAGTATTTCTGGGAGCAAAGTGGCTCACTGGAGGTTCAGATCGCCTATCTGGAACGCCAGCTCACCAGTAAACATGCATTCCCGCTGATTGGTTGTTTCGACGATCGGCCGTTCAGTTATTTCGAAATCTACTGGGCGGCGGAAGACCGCATTGGTCGCCACTATTCGTGGCAGCCCTTTGACCGTGGCCTGCATCTGCTGGTTGGTGAACAGCAATGGCGCGGAGCCCACTATGTGCAAAGCTGGCTGCGCGGGGTGACACATTACCTGCTGCTGAATGAGCCACGTACGCAGCGCACAGTACTGGAGCCACGCACCGATAACCAGCGCCTGTTCCGCCATCTTGAGCCTGCGGGATACCGGACAATTAAAGAGTTCGACTTCCCACATAAACGCTCGCGCATGGTGATGGCGGATCGTCATCACTTCTTCACGGAGGTCGGTCTGTAATGAATCACAAAGACTGGGATTTGGTCAACCGCCGCCTGGTGGCAAAAATGTTGTCTGAGCTGGAGTATGAGCAGGTTTTCCACGCGGAATCTCAGGGCGATGACCGCTACTGCATTAACCTGCCGGGAGCACAATGGCGCTTCATCGCTGAACGTGGTATCTGGGGCTGGCTCTGGATTGATGCTCAAACTCTGCGCTGCGCGGACGAGCCAGTACTGGCTCAGACGCTGCTGATGCAGCTAAAGCAGGTACTGTCAATGAGCGATGCAACCGTTGCTGAGCATATGCAGGATTTGTATGCCACGCTGCTGGGCGACCTGCAACTACTGAAAGCCCGTCGCGGGCTGAGCGCCAGTGACCTGATTAATCTTAATGCCGACCGCCTGCAATGCCTGCTGAGCGGTCATCCTAAATTCGTTTTTAATAAAGGTCGCCGTGGCTGGGGTAAAGAGGCGCTGGAACGATATGCGCCAGAGTATGCCAACACCTTCAGACTGCACTGGCTGGCGGTAAAACGTGAACATATGATCTGGCGCTGTGATAACGAGATGGATATTCATCAGTTGTTGACGGCCGCAATGGATCCGCAGGAGTTTGCCCGCTTCAGTCAGGTCTGGCAGGAAAACGGACTGGATCATAACTGGCTGCCGCTGCCGGTACATCCGTGGCAGTGGCAGCAAAAAATCGCTACCGACTTCATCGCTGATTTTGCCGAAGGCAGGATGGTGTCTCTCGGCGAGTTTGGCGACCAGTGGCTCGCCCAGCAGTCGCTGCGTACCCTGACCAACGCCAGTCGCCGGGGCGGGCTGGATATCAAGCTGCCGCTGACCATCTACAACACCTCATGCTACCGGGGGATCCCTGGCAGATACATCGCTGCCGGACCACTGGCTTCACGCTGGCTACAACAGGTTTTTGCGACCGACGCCACCCTAGTGCAAAGCGGCGCAGTGATACTTGGTGAACCGGCTGCAGGCTATGTCTCCCATGAAGGCTATGCCGCGCTTGCCCGGGCTCCCTATCGCTACCAGGAAATGCTTGGTGTTATCTGGCGGGAGAATCCGTGCCGCTGGCTGAAACCGGATGAAAGTCCGGTTCTGATGGCAACACTGATGGAGTGCGACGAAAACAATCAGCCGCTGGCAGGCGCATATATAGACCGCTCCGGGCTGGACGCTGAAACCTGGCTTACGCAACTGTTCCGGGTGGTCGTGGTTCCTCTGTATCACCTGCTTTGCCGCTACGGTGTCGCGCTTATTGCACATGGACAAAATATAACTCTCGCCATGAAAGAGGGGGTTCCACAGCGTGTTCTGCTGAAAGACTTCCAGGGCGATATGCGACTGGTGAAAGAAGAGTTCCCCGAAATGGACTCTTTGCCTCAGGAGGTTCGTGATGTTACATCCCGCCTGAGTGCGGACTACTTAATCCATGATTTGCAGACGGGTCACTTCGTGACAGTACT
The DNA here is from genome assembly GCF_046486595.1 of Escherichia sp. WS3063. Lineage (NCBI taxonomy): Bacteria > Pseudomonadati > Pseudomonadota > Gammaproteobacteria > Enterobacterales > Enterobacteriaceae > Escherichia > Escherichia sp. WS3063. The sequence continues at coordinate 4,414 of NZ_JBJQKY010000045.1, read as the reverse complement.
GCGTTTTATTTCGCCACTGATGGTTCGTCTTGGCGTACCTGAAAGGCGATTTTATCAACTGCTGGCAGCAGTGTTGAGTGATTACATGAAAAAACATCCACAAATGTCAGAGCGTTTTGCGCTTTTCTCACTTTTCAGGCCACAAATCATTCGCGTGGTGCTGAACCCGGTAAAACTGACCTGGCCTGATCTGGATGGCGGCAGCCGCATGCTGCCGAATTACCTTGAGGATCTGCAAAATCCGCTGTGGCTGGTAACTCAGGAATATGAATCATGAAAAAAAGTGTCGATTTTATTGGTGTAGGGACAGGGCCATTTAATCTCAGCATTGCTGCGTTGTCACATCAGATCGAAGAACTGGACTGTCTCTTCTTTGATGAACATCCTCATTTTTCCTGGCATCCGGGTATGCTGGTACCGGATTGTCATATGCAGACCGTCTTTCTGAAAGATCTGGTCAGTGCTGTTGCACCTACAAATCCCTACAGTTTTGTTAACTATCTGGTGAAGCACAAAAAGTTCTATCGCTTCCTTACAAGCAGACTACGTACAGTATCCCGTGAAGAGTTTTCTGACTACCTCCGCTGGGCTGCTGAAGATATGAATAACCTGTATTTCAGTCATACCGTTGAAAACATTGATTTCGATAAAAAACGTCGATTGTTTCTGGTGCAAACCAGCCAGGGAGAATATTTTGCCCGCAATATCTGCCTTGGTACAGGAAAACAACCTTATTTACCACCCTGTGTGAAGCATATGACACAATCCTGTTTCCATGCCAGTGAAATGAATCTTCGTCGGCCGGACCTTAGTGGAAAACGGATAACCGTGGTTGGTGGAGGACAGAGTGGTGCAGACCTGTTCCTTAATGCATTACGCGGGGAATGGGGAGAAGCGGCGGAAATAAACTGGGTCTCCCGGCGTAATAATTTTAACGCACTGGATGAGGCTGCTTTTGCTGATGAGTATTTTACACCTGAATATATTTCAGGCTTCTCCGGACTGGAGGAAGATATTCGCCATCAGTTACTGGATGAGCAGAAAATGACATCGGATGGCATCACTGCCGATTCTTTACTGACCATTTATCGTGAGTTGTACCACCGTTTTGAAGTTCTGAGAAAACCAAGAAATATCCGTCTGCTACCCAGCCGCTCGGTAACAACTCTGGAAAGTAGTGGTCCTGGCTGGAAGTTGCTGATGGAGCATCATCTGGATCAGGGCAGGGAGAGCCTGGAAAGTGATGTGGTGATTTTCGCCACAGGTTACCGTTCTGCGTTGCCACAAATACTTCCCTCACTGATGCCCCTGATCACCATGCACGATAAGAACACCTTTAAAGTGCGTGATGACTTCACTCTGGAATGGAGTGGCCCGAAAGAGAACAACATCTTCGTGGTCAACGCCAGTATGCAAACCCATGGCATCGCCGAACCCCAGCTCAGCCTGATGGCATGGAGATCTGCACGTATTCTTAATCGCGTAATGGGACGTGATTTATTCGATCTCAGTATGCCGCCCGCCCTGATTCAGTGGCGCAGCGGCACCTAGGGAAAACGCAGCCGGAGGCTGCTTCTTTAACTCGCTACACAGCATCTTTGGGCTGATTTTTTCCGCCCGTATGGAGGAATAATGATGATAAGCAAAAAGTATACGCTTTGGGCTCTCAACCCACTGCTTCTTACCATGATGGCGCCAGCAGTCGCTCAACAAACCGATGATGAAACGTTCGTGGTGTCTGCCAACCGCAGCAATCGCACCGTAGCGGAGATGGCGCAAACCACCTGGGTTATCGAAAACGCCGAACTGGAACAGCAGATTCAGGGCGGCAAAGAGCTTAAAGACGCACTGGCTCAGCTGATCCCTGGCCTTGACGTCAGCAGCCGGAGCCGCACCAACTACGGTATGAATGTGCGTGGCCGCCCGCTGGTCGTGCTGGTTGACGGCGTGCGTCTCAACTCTTCACGTACCGACAGCCGACAACTGGACTCTATAGATCCTTTTAATATCGACCATATTGAAGTGATCTCCGGTGCGACGTCCCTGTACGGCGGCGGCAGTACCGGTGGCCTGATCAACATCGTGACCAAAAAAGGCCAGCCGGAAACCATGATGGAGTTTGAGGCTGGCACCAAAAGTGGCTTTAGCAGCAGTAAAGATCACGATGAACGCATTGCCGGAGCTGTCTCCGGCGGAAATGAGCATATCTCCGGACGTCTTTCCGTGGCATATCAGAAATTTGGCGGCTGGTTTGACGGTAACGGCGATGCCACCTTGCTTGATAACACCCAGACCGGCCTGCAGTACTCCGATCGGCTGGACATCATGGGAACTGGTACGCTGAACATCGATGAATCCCGGCAGCTTCAGTTGATCACACAGTACTATAAAAGCCAGGGCGACGACGATTACGGGCTTAATCTCGGGAAAGGCTTCTCTGCCATCAGAGGGACCAGCACGCCATTCGTCAGTAACGGGCTGAATTCCGACCGTATTCCCGGCACTGAGCGGCATTTGATCAGCCTGCAGTACTCTGACAGCGCTTTTCTGGGACAGGAGCTGGTCGGTCAGGTTTACTACCGCGATGAGTCGTTGCGATTCTACCCGTTCCCGACGGTAAATGCGAACAAACAGGTGACGGCTTTCTCTTCGTCACAGCAGGACACCGACCAGTACGGCATGAAACTGACTCTGAACAGCAAACCGATGGACGGCTGGCAAATCACCTGGGGGCTGGATGCTGATCATGAGCGCTTTACCTCCAACCAGATGTTCTTCGACCTGGCTCAGGCAAGCGCTTCCGGAGGGCTGAACAACAAGAAGATTTACACCACCGGGCGCTATCCGTCGTATGACATCACCAACCTGGCGGCCTTCCTGCAATCAGGCTATGACATCAATAATCTCTTTACCCTCAACGGTGGCGTACGCTATCAGTACACTGAAAACAAGATTGATGATTTCATCGGCTACGCGCAGCAACGGCAGATTGCCGCCGGGAAGGCTACATCCGCCGACGCCATTCCTGGCGGCTCAGTCGATTACGACAACTTCCTGTTCAACGCCGGTCTGCTGATGCACATCACCGAACGCCAGCAGGCATGGCTCAACTTCTCCCAGGGCGTGGAGCTGCCGGACCCGGGTAAATACTATGGTCGCGGCATCTATGGTGCTGCAGTGAACGGCCATCTTCCTCTAACAAAGAGTGTGAACGTCAGCGACAGCAAGCTGGAAGGCGTGAAAGTCGATTCTTATGAGCTGGGCTGGCGCTTTACTGGCAATAATCTGCGTACCCAAATCGCGGCCTACTATTCGATTTCTGATAAGAGCGTGGTGGCGAATAAAGATCTGACCATCAGCGTGGTGGACGACAAACGCCGTATTTACGGCGTGGAAGGTGCGGTGGACTACCTGATTCCTGATACTGACTGGAGTACCGGAGTGAACTTCAACGTGCTGAAAACTGAGTCGAAAGTGAACGGTACCTGGCAGAAATACGATGTGAAGACAGCAAGCCCATCAAAAGCGACAGCCTACATTGGCTGGGCACCGGACCCGTGGAGTCTGCGCGTGCAGAGCACCACCTCCTTTGACGTGAGCGACGCGCAGGGCTACAAGGTCGATGGCTATACCACCGTGGATCTGCTCGGCAGTTATCAGCTTCCGGTGGGTACACTCAGCTTCAGCATTGAAAACCTCTTCGACCGTGACTACACCACTGTCTGGGGGCAGCGTGCACCACTGTACTACAGCCCGGGTTACGGCCCAGCGTCACTGTACGACTACAAAGGCAGGGGCCGAACCTTTGGTCTGAACTACTCTGTGCTGTTCTGACCGGTATTCCTTTACAACAAAGGTACGCTGATATCAACATGGCCGCTGACAGCCAAGTTGATATCATATAATACACGACATAATCTGTAGTCAGGGAGGATAGACTCTTTACTGACTACAGATTATGTCGTGTTCCGTGCTCATTTCCTCAAAAAAATACAAGAAAAGAATTAGTATTCTAACAAAAAGTGAAATAAATTGTATCAAACTCCCTCTTTTAATCCTGTTGAGTAAATCAGCTTTTGCAATAGGATTGAAAGAGTGTAAGTGGAATCTCTTCCGGATACTCGTTACCACCGTGGCTAGAATATCTACGGCTGCGGGCCAGTAATAGATTAAGTGATAACAGCTGTCTGGAAATGTAGGGGCGTATCCACTAATCATAATCATTGTGAGATAAATATTACGGGGCATTTTATAATGAATAAAATATACTCTCTAAAATATTGTCATATTACCAATACCATGAAGGTGATGCTGCCAACTTACTGATTTAGTGTATGATGGTGTTTTTGAGGTGCTCCAGTGGCTTCTGTTTCTATCAGCTGTCCCTCCTGTTCAGCTACTGACGGGGTGGTGC
>NZ_JBJQKY010000044.1:0-19525 GCF_046486595.1 Escherichia sp. WS3063 | reverse complement strand
GGTGGTCCCACCTGACCCCATGCCGAACTCAGAAGTGAAACGCCGTAGCGCCGATGGTAGTGTGGGGTCTCCCCATGCGAGAGTAGGGAACTGCCAGGCATCAAATTAAGCGAAAGGCCATCCTGACGGATGGCCTTTTTTGCGTTGGTGCAAAAAAATGCCGGATGCGACGCTGGCGCGTCTTATCCAGCCTACTCTTGCTTATCCGTCCTGATTTTGCATCCACTCCACCACAAAATCAGCCAGCCCCTCAACATCATTAATATCCAGTAACGCGACATCAAGATGAAGCGGCACATCACTGGCTACAGCAATAACATGCCTGTCTATCACTAATTCTTCCGGTCGATGTCCGGCTCCATCGCGAAACAGCACAATCTTTGCGATCTCTTCATGCTTAAACCCTTCGACCAGAATCAAATCCAGCTTTGAGGTATCCATTCGACTTGCGAGAAAATGTAGATCCAGCTCTTCTTCGCCTGGTGTTTCCGTCATCAAGGCCCATCGCTGCTGGCTGGCAACGATGGTTTGCGCCGCGCCAGCCTTGCGCAGCTCATAGCTATCTTTGCCCGGTTTATCAACATCCATATCATGGTGCGTATGCTTAATCAGCCCCGGACGGATCCCTCTGGCGCATAATACCGGGATCAGTTTTTTCAGCAGTGTAGTTTTTCCAGTACCACTCCACGCGGCAAAGGCGAGTAACGGTATCATCGTTTTTCCTGCCATCGGGCAAGCTCCTCTGGCGTATTCACGTTTATAAATGCCTCTTTACGATCGCTGAAATCAACCGCATGACCGCCAGCCAGACGCATAAATGCCATAACCCGGCGTTCTCCTGCTTGCAGATATTCCAGTAATAAAGGCTCAATTGCGCGGTTTACCAGAGCAATAGTCGGGTGATCGCGTTCACCGTCGTGGACCCACACGACAGGCGCATCTTTGCGCTGATGAGTAAGCCGGGAGGCTAAATCATGGGGAATGTAAGGCGTATCGCACGGACAAAACAAAAACCACTCACCCGCTTCCTGCTGCATTATTGAAAGCATTCCTGCCAGAGGGCCTGGGTAATCCGCCAGTGAATCTTCAATCACTTTCAGACCGCTTGCCTGATAGATTTCCTGATGACGATTAGCATTAACCACGACGTGAGAAAGCTGCGTCATAAGCGCATCAGCGACATGTTGCCATAATGGTTTGCCGTTTAATTCAAGCAATCCTTTATCTACGCCGCCCATTCGTCTGGCTTTACCGCCCGCCAGCACAACGCCTGTTATCGTCGTCATCAGATTCACCGATATCGCCTCTTTTATTGTGGGATTGACCCTGCTAACGTGTCTGTCTCAAGAGTAAGGAGCATTACTATGAAATGTAAACGTCTGAATGAAGTTATTGAACTCCTCCAGCCAGCCTGGCAAAAAGAGCCAGACCTTAACCTGCTGCAATTTTTGCAGAAACTGGCGAAAGAGTCAGGTTTTGACGGCGAACTGGCGGATTTGACGGATGACATTCTGATCTATCACCTGAAAATGCGTGATTCCGCGAAAGATGCGGTGATCCCGGGTTTGCAAAAAGATTATGAAGAAGACTTCAAAACGGCGCTGTTACGCGCTCGCGGCGTAATTAAAGAGTAAAAGCTTGTAAGCGGTGCCACCAAAATCATCGTGAAATGATATCCTTCATCATTCGTAATGTTTTCCGGATGATGGGATGAACAACAGCGCTTTTACTTTCCAGACACTACACCCGGATACCATCATGGATGCTCTGTTTGAGCAAGGGATCCGGGTGGATTCCGGTCTTACCCCGCTTAACAGCTATGAAAACCGTGTCTATCAATTTCAGGACGAAGATCGTCGACGTTTTGTCGTCAAATTTTATCGTCCTGAACGTTGGACAGCCGATCAAATCCTCGAAGAACATCAATTTGCGTTGCAGTTGGTAAATGATGAAGTTCCGGTCGCAGCACCTGTGGCCTTTAACGGTCAGACTTTATTGAATCATCAGGGATTTTATTTCGCTGTTTTTCCAGGCGTCGGTGGTCGCCAGTTCGAAGCTGATAATATCGATCAGATGGAAGCGGTTGGGCGTTATTTAGGGCGTATGCACCAGACGGGGCGCAAACAGCTTTTTATCCATCGCCCGACCATCGGTCTGAATGAATATCTCATTGAGCCTCGCAAGCTGTTTGAGGACGCTACACTGATACCTTCCGGGTTGAAAGCGGCATTTCTGAAAGCGACAGATGAGCTGATCGCCGCCGTTACAGCACACTGGCGGGAAGATTTCACCGTTCTGCGGCTACATGGAGACTGCCACGCCGGGAATATTCTCTGGCGCGATGGTCCAATGTTTGTTGATCTGGATGATGCACGTAATGGTCCAGCCGTTCAGGATTTGTGGATGTTGCTCAATGGCGATAAAGCCGAGCAGCGGATGCAACTGGAAACTATTATTGAAGCTTATGAAGAATTTAGCGAGTTCGACACCGCTGAAATCGGACTGATTGAACCTTTACGCGCCATGCGTTTGGTTTATTATCTTGCCTGGCTAATGCGGCGTTGGGCTGATCCCGCGTTCCCGAAAAATTTCCCGTGGTTAACCGGGGAAGATTACTGGCTGCGACAAACGGCGACTTTTATAGAACAGGCAAAAGTTCTACAAGAACCCCCTTTACAATTAACACCTATGTATTAACCGGAGAGAGTAGATCATGAAAAAGATTTGGCTGGCGCTGGCTGGTTTAGTTTTAGCGTTTAGCGCATCGGCGGCGCAGTATGAAGATGGTAAACAGTACACTACCCTGGAAAAACCGGTAGCTGGCGCGCCGCAAGTGCTGGAGTTTTTCTCTTTCTTCTGTCCGCACTGCTATCAGTTTGAAGAAGTTCTGCATATTTCTGATAATGTGAAGAAAAAACTGCCGGAAGGCGTGAAGATGACTAAATACCACGTCAACTTCATGGGTGGTGACCTGGGCAAAGATCTGACTCAGGCATGGGCTGTGGCGATGGCGCTGGGCGTGGAAGACAAAGTCACTGTTCCGCTGTTTGAAGGCGTACAGAAAACCCAGACCATTCGTTCAGCATCTGATATCCGCGATGTATTTATCAACGCAGGTATTAAAGGTGAAGAGTACGACGCGGCGTGGAACAGCTTCGTGGTCAAATCTCTGGTCGCTCAGCAGGAAAAAGCTGCAGCTGACGTGCAATTGCGTGGCGTTCCGGCGATGTTTGTTAACGGTAAATATCAGCTGAATCCGCAGGGTATGGATACCAGCAATATGGATGTTTTTGTTCAGCAGTATGCTGATACAGTGAAATATCTGTCCGAGAAAAAATAATTCAATGTAAATTACATAAGGCCCGTGAATATTCACGGGTTTTTTTTATTATTTAATAAATATAAATACATTCTGATAATGCGTCCTGCCGCTGGACATTATTTCAGCATAAGCGGATATTTAAAGTTTTGCTGTTTTATCAGGGAATATTTATATGATACATAAGTCAGCTACAGGTGTTATTGTTGCGTTAGCCGTAATCTGGGGTGGTGGCACATGGTACACAGGTACGCAAATTCAGCCTGGTGTCGAAAAGTTTATTAAAGATTTTAACGATGCGAAAAAGAAAGGTGAACATGCCTACGATATGACGTTAAGTTATAAAAACTTTGACAAAGGCTTTTTTAATTCCCGTTTTCAAATGCAAATGACATTCGATAACGGTGCACCCGATCTCAATATCAAGCCAGGCCAGAAAGTTGTATTTGATGTGGATGTTGAGCACGGTCCGTTGCCCATCACAATGTTAATGCATGGTAATGTCATCCCAGCACTGGCAGCGGCAAAAGTGAACTTAGTGAATAATGAACTGACACAACCGCTATTTATCGCCGCGAAAAATAAATCGCCCGTGGAAGCGACATTGCGATTCGCGTTTGGTGGCTCATTCTCTACGACATTAGATGTTGCCCCTGCAGAGTATGGAAAGTTTTCTTTTGGTGAGGGCCAGTTTACTTTTAATGGTGATGGTAGTTCATTGTCTAACCTGGATATTGAAGGCAAAGTCGAAGATATTGTTCTGCAATTATCACCAATGAACAAAGTAACGGCAAAAAGTTTTACCATTGATTCTCTGGCGCGATTAGAAGAAAAGAAATTTCCGGTTGGTGAAAGCGAGTCGAAATTTAATCAGATTAACATTATCAATCACGGGGAAGACGTTGCCCAAATCGATGCTTTCGTTGCAAAAACCATGCTGGATCGCGTTAAAGACAAAGATTATATCAATGTCAATCTGACCTACGAACTTGATAAGTTAACAAAAGGGAATCAGCAACTCGGTAGTGGTGAGTGGTCATTGATTGCTGAATCTATTGATCCCTCAGCGGTGCGCCAATTTATCATCCAGTATAACATTGCGATGCAGAAGCACCTTGCTGCACACCCTGAGTTAGCAAACGATGAAGTTGCTCTGCAAGAAGTGAATGCTGCATTGTTCAAAGAGTATTTACCGTTATTACAAAAAAGTGAGCCGACCATTAAACAACCGGTAAGATGGAAGAACGCACTCGGCGAACTAAATGCCAATCTGGATATCAGTATTGCCGACCCAGCCAAATCTTCATCATCCACAAACAAAGATATTAAATCGCTCAATTTTGATGTGAAGTTACCGCTTAATGTCGTCACAGAAACCGCAAAACAGCTTAATTTATCTGAAGGGATGGATGCTGAAAAAGCGCAAAAGCAGGCTGATAAACAAATCAGCGGGATGATGACATTAGGTCAGATGTTGCAGTTAATCACGATTGACAACAATACCGCCTCGCTGCAACTGCGTTATACACCGGGTAAAGTTGTTTTTAACGGACAGGAGATGAGCGAAGAAGAATTTATGTCTCGTGCCGGACGTTTTGTTCATTAAAATACTCACTCGCCTCTGCTCATTCAGAGGCGAGTAAAACTTACTTTTCCTGCCGCTGTGATGACATCAACGATGTCAGAAGCCGGTCTTTTTCCTGCCACAATGAGTTCAGCCATTGCTGAAAATGGCGCTTAAAGCTTTTGTCATTGATGTAGTCGCCATGTAACTCATCGGCAATAGGCTGTAAATCCACATGTACGACAATCCGCGTCAGTTTACCGCTTAACATATCGAAGAACGGCTGACGGTTATTGTCCGGATAACACAGCGTAACATTAAGCAGTTTATCGAATTGTTTACCCAGTACATTTAGCGCCATCGCAATGCCTGCCGCCTTTGGTGGCAACAAGTTTTGAAAAGTGGAGTGGGTTTGCTGATGTTTTTCTTGCGTGAAACGGGAGCCTTCAACGAAATTGACAATGGTGGTGGGATGCAGGCGAAACTTTTCACAAGAACGCCGAGTGGTTTCAACATCTTTACCACGTCGCTCCGGATGACGTAATAAATAAGCGCGGGAATAACGCTTCATAAACGGCATATCCAGCGCCCAGCACGCCAGGCCAAGAAATGGCACCCAGGCCAGCTGCTGCTTGAGGAAATATTTATTCATCGGAATGTGCTTACGAAACAGCACGCACAGTACGACAATATCTGCCCAACTACGGTGGTTACAAATAAGCAGATACCAGTTCTTCTTACTTAACCCTTCCAGCCCGTGAACTTCCCATTGCAGGTGTGGGTTCAGATGCAGTAATACCGCCAGACCTTCACACCAGCAATACATCATAAAATCACAAAAACGCGAAACCTTTCGCCAAATGACTGGCACAGGTAGCAATAGTTTTACAATCCCGGCAATGATGATCGGGACGGAACAAAAAATAGTGACCAAAATGGTCAATACGATACTCAGCAAAAGGGTTATCGCAGCGAGTATTCTCGTCATAATGAATTTATTCAAAAGGTTAGCCATAGACAGTGCGCTAAAGAAGCGCAAGGCGCAGATTTTAGCAGAAAACGACCCAAATAACGGATGATCCTTAAGGAGAAAAATAATTCATATCTATCCACATTAGAAAAAATCCCATTATCTCAATTATTAGGGATGGCTTTATTTTTAACTGCATGAAAAACAAAGATAAACATCATGCTGTAAAAAGCATGATAATAAATTAAAAGTGATGTAAATAATTTATGCACAAAGTTATCCACATGACGATTTGCGAGCGATCCAGAAGATCTACAAAAGATTTTCACGAAAAGCGGTGAAAAACTCATGTTTTCATCCTGTCTGTGGCATCCTTTACCCATAATCTGATAAACAGGCACGGACATTATGGTTCAGATCCCCCAAAATCCACTTATCCTTGTAGATGGTTCATCTTATCTTTATCGCGCATATCACGCGTTTCCCCCGCTGACTAACAGCGCAGGCGAGCCGACTGGTGCGATGTATGGTGTCCTCAACATGCTGCGCAGTCTGATCATGCAATATAAACCGACGCATGCAGCGGTGGTCTTTGACGCCAAGGGAAAAACCTTTCGTGATGAACTGTTTGAACATTACAAATCACATCGCCCGCCAATGCCGGACGATCTGCGAGCACAAATCGAACCTCTGCACGCGATGGTTAAAGCGATGGGACTGCCGCTGCTGGCGGTTTCTGGCGTAGAAGCGGACGACGTTATTGGTACTCTGGCGCGCGAAGCCGAAAAAGCCGGGCGTCCGGTGCTGATCAGCACTGGCGATAAAGATATGGCGCAGCTGGTGACACCAAATATCACGCTTATCAACACCATGACGAATACCATCCTCGGACCGGAAGAGGTGGTGAATAAGTACGGCGTGCCGCCAGAACTGATCATCGATTTCCTGGCGCTGATGGGTGACTCCTCTGATAACATTCCTGGCGTACCGGGCGTCGGTGAAAAAACCGCGCAGGCATTGCTGCAAGGTCTTGGCGGGCTGGATACGCTGTATGCCGAGCCAGAAAAAATTGCTGGGTTGAGCTTCCGTGGCGCGAAAACAATGGCAGCGAAGCTCGAGCAAAACAAAGAAGTTGCTTATCTCTCATACCAGCTGGCGACGATTAAAACCGACGTTGAACTGGAGCTGACCTGTGAACAACTGGAAGTGCAGCCACCGGCGGCGGAAGAGTTGTTAGGGCTGTTCAAAAAGTATGAGTTCAAACGCTGGACTGCTGATGTCGAAGCGGGCAAATGGCTACAGGCTAAAGGGGTGAAACCCGCAGCCAGGCCGCAGGAAACCAGTGTTGCAGACGAAGCGCCAGAAGTGACGGCAACGGTGATTTCTTATGACAACTACGTCACCATCCTTGATGAAGAAACACTGAAAGAGTGGATTGCGAAGCTGGAAAAAGCGCCGGTATTTGCATTTGATACCGAAACCGACAGCCTTGATAACATCTCTGCTAACCTGGTCGGGCTTTCTTTTGCTATCGAGCCAGGCGTAGCGGCATATATTCCGGTTGCTCATGATTATCTTGATGCGCCCGATCAAATCTCTCGCGAGCGTGCACTCGAGTTGCTAAAACCGCTGCTGGAAGATGAAAAGGCGCTGAAGGTCGGGCAAAACCTGAAATACGATCGCGGTATTCTGGCGAACTACGGCATTGAACTACGTGGGATTGCGTTTGATACCATGCTGGAGTCCTACATTCTCAATAGCGTTGCCGGGCGTCACGATATGGACAGCCTCGCGGAACGTTGGTTGAAGCACAAAACCATCACTTTTGAAGAGATTGCGGGTAAAGGCAAAAATCAACTGACCTTTAACCAGATTGCCCTCGAAGAAGCCGGACGTTACGCCGCCGAAGATGCAGATGTCACCTTGCAGTTGCATCTGAAAATGTGGCCGGATCTGCAAAAACACAAAGGGCCGTTGAACGTCTTCGAGAATATCGAAATGCCGCTGGTGCCGGTGCTTTCACGCATTGAACGTAACGGTGTGAAGATCGATCCGAAAGTGCTGCACAATCACTCTGAAGAGCTCACCTTGCGTCTGGCTGAGCTGGAAAAGAAAGCGCATGAAATTGCAGGTGAAGAATTTAACCTTTCTTCCACCAAGCAGTTACAAACCATTCTGTTTGAAAAACAGGGCATTAAACCGCTGAAGAAAACGCCGGGTGGCGCGCCGTCAACGTCGGAAGAGGTACTGGAAGAACTGGCGCTGGACTATCCGTTGCCAAAAGTGATTCTGGAGTATCGTGGTCTGGCGAAGCTGAAATCGACCTACACCGACAAGCTGCCGTTGATGATCAACCCGAAAACCGGGCGTGTACATACCTCTTATCACCAGGCAGTAACCGCAACGGGACGTTTATCGTCAACCGATCCTAACCTGCAAAACATTCCGGTGCGTAATGAAGAAGGTCGTCGTATCCGCCAGGCGTTTATTGCGCCAGAGGATTATGTGATTGTCTCGGCGGACTACTCGCAGATTGAACTGCGCATTATGGCGCATCTCTCGCGTGACAAAGGCTTGCTGACCGCATTCGCGGAAGGAAAAGATATCCACCGGGCTACGGCGGCAGAAGTGTTTGGTTTACCACTGGAAACCGTAACCAGCGAGCAACGCCGTAGCGCGAAAGCGATCAACTTTGGTCTGATTTATGGCATGAGTGCTTTCGGCCTGGCGCGGCAATTGAACATTCCACGTAAAGAAGCGCAGAAGTACATGGACCTTTACTTCGAACGCTACCCTGGCGTGCTGGAGTATATGGAACGCACCCGTGCTCAGGCGAAAGAGCAGGGCTACGTTGAAACGCTGGACGGACGCCGTCTGTATCTGCCGGATATCAAATCCAGCAATGGTGCTCGTCGTGCAGCGGCTGAACGTGCAGCCATTAACGCGCCAATGCAGGGAACCGCCGCCGACATTATCAAACGGGCGATGATTGCCGTTGATGCGTGGCTACAGGCTGAGCAACCGCGTGTACGTATGATCATGCAGGTACACGATGAACTGGTATTTGAAGTTCATAAAGATGATGTCGATGCCGTCGCGAAGCAGATTCATCAACTGATGGAAAACTGTACCCGTCTGGATGTGCCGTTGCTGGTGGAAGTGGGGAGTGGCGAAAACTGGGATCAGGCGCACTAAGATTCGCCTGAACATGCCCTTTTTTCGTAAGTAAGCAACATAAGCTGTCACGTTTTGTGATGGCTATTAGAAATTCCTATGCAACAACTGAAAAAAAATTACAAAAAATGCTTTCTGAACTGAACAAAAAAGAGTAAAGTTAGTCGCGTAGGGTACAGAGGTAAGATGTTCTATCTTTCAGACCTTTTACTTCACGTAATCGGATTTGGCTGAATATTTTAGCCGCCCCAGTCAGTAATGACTGGGGCGTTTTTTATTGGGCGAAAGAAAAGATCCGTAATGCCTGATGCGCCATGTTTATCAGGCCAACGGTAGAAGTGTAATCTATTGAATTTACTGGCCGGATACGCCACATCCGGCACAAGCATTAAGGCAAGAAAATTATTCGCCGTCCTGCGTTTCTTCTACAGGCTGCATCTCGCTAAACCAGGTATCCAGTTTCTGCCGCAGCTTGTCCACGCCTTGTTTCTTCAGTGAAGAGAAGGTTTCAACCTGCACATCACCGTTAAACGCCAGCACCGCTTCACGCACCATATTCAATTGCGCTTTACGTGCGCCGCTTGCCAGTTTGTCCGCTTTGGTCAGCAGCACCAGCACGGCGATATTGCTGTCTACCGCCCACTCAATCATCTGCTGATCCAAATCTTTCAGCGGATGGCGAATATCCATTAGCACCACCAGACCTTGCAGGCTCTGACGTTTTTCGAGGTACTCGCCGAGCGCGCGCTGCCATTTGCGCTTCATCTCTTCCGGGACTTCCGCATAACCGTACCCAGGCAAGTCAACCAGACGCTTGCCGTCAGCCACTTCAAACAGGTTGATAAGCTGGGTGCGCCCTGGGGTTTTTGAGGTCCGCGCCAGGCTTTTCTGGTTAGTCAGCGTGTTCAGCGCGCTGGATTTACCTGCGTTGGAACGGCCTGCAAAAGCCACTTCAATTCCGGTATCGGAAGGTAGGTGGCGAATATCAGGCGCACTCATCACAAAATGCGTCTGTTGATAATTCAAATTAGTCAAAGCGGTCGTCTCCGTCAGTCAAAGCTTTGCGGCGATTATACCTGAACCATAATAAAAGGCGGATTTTTCGGCGTGAGCGTTGTAAGTAAAAGCCATACGCTTTGTGAGACATTGCCGATAGTCTTTATGCGAAATAGCAGAGAAAATTCTGCGATGCATGTCAAATAAGCTATATAAATCAGTTAATTGCTTTTATATAAAACTCTGAAAATGTGCAAATACTGATGGCGGTTGATTGTTTGTTTAAAGCAAAGGCGTAAAGTAGCACCCATAGAGCGAGGACGCTAACAGGAACAATGACTCAGGATGAGGGTCAGGAGCGCCAGGAGGCGAAGACAGAGGATTGTCAGGAAGACAAACGTCCGGAGACGTAATTAAACGGAAATGGAATCAACACGGATTGTTCCGGCTAATGGAAAAACAGGGTGTGTTGGCGGCCTGCAAGGATTGTAAGACCCGTTAAGGGTTATGAGTCAGGAAAAAAGGCGACAGAGTAATCTGTCGCCTTTTTTCTTTGCTTGCTTTCTGTTAGATTCCGCCGCAAATCTATACTGAATAAAACGGCTAAAAGACGAACCATTATGAAACCATCATCTTCAAACTCACGCAGCAAAGGTCATGCAAAAGCGCGTCGAAAAACACGCGAGGAGCTGGATCAGGAAGCTCGTGACCGTAAGCGTCAGAAAAAACGTCGTGGTCATGCGCCGGGCAGCCGCGCAGCGGGCGGTAACACCTCGTCAGGCAGCAAAGGCCAGAACGCACCAAAAGATCCACGTATTGGCAGTAAAACCCCTATTCCATTGGGCGTGACTGAAAAAGTCACCAAACAGCACAAACCGAAGAGTGAGAAACCTATGCTTTCACCGCAGGCGGAGTTGGAATTACTGGAAACGGATGAGCGTCTGGATGCGCTGCTGGAACGTCTGGAAGCAGGCGAAACCCTGAGCGCCGAAGAGCAATCCTGGGTGGATGCTAAACTGGATCGTATTGATGAGTTGATGCAGAAACTCGGCCTCTCTTATGACGATGACGAAGAAGAGGAAGAAGACGAGAAGCAAGAAGACATGATGCGTCTGCTGCGGGGCAACTAACGGATTGCCGCCGTGGGCCTTCCCGTTCTGCTGATAACCCTTCCGGTTATATGTTATCTGGTGTGGTTATTCGTTAAACTACAGCGGTTGTCGCGGCGACAAAAGTGGCTGCGCAACCGGCTGATGACCCGAAACGGGCATCCGCCGGTACGCCGTAGCCGCCAGAGACGCCATCGGAAGGAGTGAGCATGTCTGTACAGCAAATCGACTGGGATCTGGCCCTGATCCAGAAATATAACTATTCCGGGCCACGATACACCTCGTACCCGACCGCGCTGGAGTTTTCAGAAGACTTCGGCGAACAGGCGTTTTTACAAGCCGTGGCGCGCTATCCTGAGCGTCCATTATCTCTCTACGTACATATTCCGTTCTGCCATAAGCTTTGTTACTTCTGCGGTTGCAATAAGATAGTTACTCGCCAGCAGCACAAGGCCGATCAGTATCTGGACGCGCTGGAGCAAGAAATCGTCCATCGTGCACCGCTTTTTGCCGGGCGCAAGGTGAGCCAGCTGCACTGGGGCGGTGGTACGCCGACGTATCTGAACAAAGCGCAAATCAGCCGTCTGATGAAGCTGCTGCGCGAAAACTTCCAGTTCAATGCCGATGCGGAGATTTCGATCGAAGTCGATCCGCGCGAAATCGAACTGGATGTACTCGATCATTTACGCGCCGAGGGCTTTAATCGCCTGAGCATGGGCGTGCAGGACTTCAACAAAGAAGTGCAACGTCTGGTTAACCGCGAGCAGGATGAAGAGTTCATCTTTGCACTGCTTAACCATGCGCGTGAGATTGGCTTTACCTCCACCAACATCGACCTGATTTACGGTCTGCCGAAACAGACGCCGGAAAGTTTTGCCTTTACCCTGAAACGTGTGGCGGAGCTGAACCCCGATCGTCTGAGCGTCTTTAACTACGCGCATCTGCCAACTATTTTTGCCGCCCAACGCAAAATCAAAGATGCTGACTTGCCGAGTCCGCAACAAAAACTCGATATCTTGCAGGAAACCATCGCCTTCCTGACACAATCGGGCTATCAGTTTATCGGTATGGATCACTTTGCTCGCCCTGATGACGAGCTGGCAGTGGCCCAGCGCGAAGGCGTGTTGCATCGTAACTTCCAGGGCTATACCACTCAGGGCGATACCGATTTGCTGGGGATGGGCGTTTCCGCCATCAGCATGATTGGCGACTGCTACGCGCAGAACCAGAAAGAGTTGAAGCAGTACTATCAGCAAGTGGATGAACAAGGCAATGCGCTGTGGCGTGGTATTGCGCTAACGCGTGATGACTGTATTCGCCGCGATGTGATTAAGTCGCTCATCTGCAACTTCCGTCTGGATTACGCTCCCATTGAGCAACAGTGGGATTTGCACTTCGCTGATTACTTTGCGGAAGATCTCAAGCTGCTCGCCCCGTTAGCAAAAGATGGGCTGGTGGATGTGGATGAGAAGGGGATTCAAGTGACGGCGAAAGGTCGCTTGCTGATCCGCAACATTTGCATGTGCTTTGATACCTATCTGCGCCAGAAAGCGCGGATGCAGCAGTTCTCACGGGTGATTTAAATAGTGAATGGCGCTTCGTTTACAAAGTAGAAAACGAAAGCGCCATCAATGTGCTGAGAACAAGATTGCCTGATGCGCTACGCTTATCAGGCCTACAAAACCTGTTGAAAATATTGCTTTTGCAGGCCGGATAAGGCGTTCACGCCGCATCCGGCATGAACAAAGAGCACTTCATCAGCAATCTGAAACTCAACTAAACAGCCCAATCATCGCGGCACACAGCACGGCAGCAACGGCAGTTTGTGGTGTGTGGCTGTCAACTGCGCCACTCGATACCAGATTAATTATTGATTCCAGCATAATGACTCTCCCCGTTTTCCGGGCAAGATCATACTGAACTTATCGGAACAGTAAAGCGCAAAATACCAGCAATTTGCGCTCAATAATCAATCTTTACACACAAGCCGTGAATCACTCCATTCCCAGCTCTTTTAACTTACGCGTCAGGGTGTTACGGCCCCAGCCAAGTAGCCGCGCTGCTTCCTGTTTATGCCCCTGCGTATGTCGCAACGCGGTCGTCAGTAACGTCCGCTCCAGCTCAGGCTGCGCTTCGGAAAGCAGATTTTGATGACCGGAACGTAGCGCCCGATCTGCCCACTGCGCTAAAAGTGTCGCCCAACTGTCCGGTTGCATTTGCGAAGTACTCTCCGCAACCGTTGATTCAAACAGTTCACCGGGCAAATCCTGAATCAACACTTCCTGCCCGGCGGCCATCACCGTTAGCCAGCGACAGGTGTTTTCCAGCTGGCGCACGTTGCCTGGCCACGCCAGACGCGTCAGCGCGGCTTCGGTTTCCGGATGCAGCAACTTCGCTTCTACGCCCAGCTCTCGCGCGGCAACCTGTAAAAAATGGCGTGCCAGACGGGGAATATCTTCCCGACGCTCACGCAGTGGCGGCAGATGAACGCGGATAACGTTCAGGCGGTGGAACAGATCCTCACGGAACTTACCTTCCTGCACCCGCTGTTCAAGATTCTGGTGAGTGGCAGCGATAATCCGCACATCCACTTTCACCGGCGCATAGCCGCCAACGCGGTAAAACTGACCGTCTGCCAGCACGCGCAGCAAACGCGTCTGCACATCCAGCGGCATATCGCCAATTTCATCGAGGAATAATGTACCGCCATCAGCCTGTTCAAAACGCCCCTGACGAATGGTATTCGCGCCGGTAAACGCGCCTTTCTCGTGACCAAACAGTTCTGATTCGATCAAATCTTTTGGGATAGCTGCCATATTCAGCGCGATAAACGGCGCTTTGGCTCGCGGACTGTGGCGATGCAGGGCATGAGCGACCAGTTCTTTACCGGTGCCGGATTCGCCGTTAATCAGCACGCTAATAGAAGAACGCGAAAGCCGACCGATAATACGGAACACGTCCTGCATGGCTGGCGCTTCGCCGATGATATCGGTCGTTGGGCCGTTAAGCTGAACATTACGCGGCTGCTGCTGTTCCTGGTAATGACTGATGGCGCGCTCAACCAGCGCCACGGCTTCGTCGATATCAAACGGTTTGGGCAGATAATCAAACGCCCCTTGTTGATAGGCGCTGACGGCAGCATCAAGATCGGAATGTGCGGTCATAATGATGACCGGAAGCATTGGATGGCGCTGTTTAATCTGCTTGAGCAGCGCCAGCCCGTCCATTCCCGGCATACGGATATCTGAAAGCAGCACATCCGGCGTTTTGCTCGCCAGCGCCTCCAGCACTTCTGCGCCGTTCTCAAACGTCGTACAGGTTAAACCTGCCCCAGCGAGCGCACGTTCAAGCACCCAACGGATGGAACTATCGTCATCGACTACCCAGACTATCCCTCGTTGCATAAACGTCACCTTTATTTCCTGATAGGCAGGTAAACCGAGAACTCGGTATGCCCTGGCCAACTGGTAAATTCAATTTTGCCTGAATGCTGATCAATCAAATTACGAGCGATGGATAAGCCAAGCCCGGTGCCACCTTCGCGGCCGCTGACCATCGGGTAAAACAGCGTATCCTGCAAATGAGGCGGAATGCCCGGCCCGTTATCTTCCACATCAATCCGCGCCGCCAGCCGGTAGCGCTCGCCGTGTAAGGTCAGTTGAAACGCGGTGCGGGTACGCAGAATGATTTCACCGCCTTCCGGCCCCAGCGCCTGTAGCGCATTGCGCACAATATTCAGCAAGACCTGTTCAATTTGATCCGGGTCGTGCGCCAGTTCCGGCAGGCTGGGATCGTAATCACGAATCAACCGCACGTTGTCCGGCAGTTCCATCGACACCAGCGTTACCACGCGTTCAGCCACTTTGTGAATACTTTCGGTAACGCGCGTACCGGGCAGCTGCGGCCCCAACAGACGGTCGACCAGATTTCGCAGCCGGTCCGCCTGTTCGATAATCACTTTGGTATATTCGAGTAGTGATGGGTCAGGTAACGCTTTGCTGAGCAGCTGCGCCGCGCCACGTAAACCGCCAAGCGGATTTTTAATCTCATGTGCCAGGCCGCGCACTAAATCACGGGCAGCAACCTGCTGGGCGTGCTGTAGCTGTTCCTGACTTAAGCGGCGCTGGTTATCCATCGGAGCCATCTCCAGCAGGATCATGCCGTCCGGCATACGCTGGGCCGTCACAGAAAGGATATGCGAGCGCCCGTCGATGACCAGCGTCACTTCGTTATCGGTAAAACCTTGCCCCGCCTCCAGACTTTCTTGCATCAGCTCGATATTTAATGAGAAGTAGCTCAACAGTTCCGGTAACGGCGTACCAAACAATTTGCGGGAGCTTTGGGCGAGCAGTTGTTGCGCGGCGGGGTTGGCGTAATGGATCGCCAGATTGTCATCAATTAACAAAATACTGTTAATCAGCGAGTTGAGGATCTGCCCAGCATCGGGCTGCGTGCCTGTTGCCATAAAGCAGTCTCCTGAACAGGTTGCACCATTTTAGTGCATTATAGCTTTTTACGGATAAAAAGCGCGAAGCATCAGAGAATTGACGGAGAAAAAAGCCCATGCAGAGATGGGCTGAAAGTTTCCACGGCAACTAAATCCCGGCGTTGTTGCGCCGGGTAGTACAACTTCAACTATTAGACGCTGTAGTACAGCTCAAACTCTACCGGATGCGGAGTCATACGCACACGGTCATCTTCTTCGCGACGCAGAGCGATGTACGCATCGATCGCTTCATCAGTGAACACGCCACCGGCTTTCAGGAACTCGCGGTCCAGATCCAGTTCGTTCAGTGCTTCTTCCAGAGAACCAGCAACCTGTGGGATCTCTTTCGCTTCTTCCGGCGGCAGGTCATACAGGTTTTTGTCCATCGCTTCGCCCGGATGGATCTTGTTCTTGATACCGTCAAGACCGGCCATCAGCAGGGCAGCAAAGCACAGGTACGGGTTAGCCGCCGGGTCCGGGAAACGTACTTCGATACGACGTGCTTTCGGAGAAGAAACCACCGGAATACGGATAGACGCAGAACGGTTACGCGCAGAGTAAGCCAGCATTACCGGTGCTTCGTAGCCCGGGACCAGACGCTTGTAAGAGTTGGTGGTCGGGTTTGCCAGGGCATTAATCGCTTTCGCGTGTTTGATTACGCCGCCAATGTAGTACAGCGCCTGTTCAGACAGACCTGCGTATTTGTCGCCAGCAAACAGGTTAACGCCGTTTTTAGACAGCGACATGTGGCAGTGCATACCGGAGCCGTTATCACCGAACATCGGTTTTGGCATAAAGGTCGCAGTTTTACCGAAGCGGTGCGCTACGTTGTGCACAACATATTTGTAGATCTGAATTTCGTCAGCTTTTTTGGTCATGGTATTGAAGCGGGTAGCCACTTCGTTCTGACCAGCAGTCGCTACTTCGTGGTGATGGGCTTCAACCACCAGACCCATCTGTTCCATCACCAGACACATTTCAGAACGAATATCCTGAGCAGAGTCTACCGGCGGAACCGGGAAGTAACCGCCTTTCACTGCCGGACGGTGACCTTTGTTACCACCTTCGTATTGGGTGGAGGAGTTCCATGCGCCTTCGATATCGTCGATAGCAACGTGGGAACCGGAGATAGATGATCCGAAACGGATGTCATCGAACAGGAAGAATTCAGGTTCTGGCCCGAACAGTACGGTGTCGGCAATGCCAGTGGAACGCAGGTAATCTTCGGCGCGCTTCGCAATAGAGCGCGGGTCACGGTCATAGCCTTGCAGGGTGCCAGGTTCAAGGATGTCGCAACGGATAATCAGGGTAGAATCCGCGAAGAACGGGTCAATCACTGCGGTGGATGCGTCTGGCATCAGCACCATGTCGGATTCGTTAATGCCTTTCCAGCCGCCAATCGAGGAGCCGTCAAACATTTTGCCTTCTTCGAAGAATTCAGCATTCACCTGATGAGCAGGGATAGTGACGTGCTGTTCTTTACCTTTGGTATCGGTGAAGCGCAAATCAACAAACTTCACTTCGTGCTCGTTCAGCATCGTCAGTACGTGTTCAGCGGACATACTTTAACTCTCCTGGATTGGTCATGGTCGTCGTGGTAACGAAATCTGCAATTATTTTGGCCGTGTCGCCGTAAAAAAGATAAAGCGAAATCTGTGCCAACTTTTAAATTGCCCCTAAAAGGCGTTATCATGCTTAACATCGTGCAAAAGGGCTGCACCATGATGTGAATGTTGCACCAATATAGTGCTTCAATGGAAACATTAAGCACCATGTTGGTGCAATGACCTTTGGATAACCCTTTTTATGCTCCGTGAAAGCGATCACAAAGGGACTCTGCAATACTTGTTTGCGGAGGATGTTTGTGATCCTGTTTTGTAGTGCGATTAATCCGTGTACAATAACGCGCTATTTCTAATGCCTGAGGCAAAGTTGTGATCGAAAAATTGCGTAATATCGCCATCATCGCGCACGTAGACCATGGTAAAACCACCCTGGTAGACAAGCTGCTCCAACAATCCGGTACGTTCGACTCTCGTGCCGAAACCCAAGAGCGCGTGATGGACTCCAACGATTTGGAGAAAGAGCGTGGGATTACCATCCTCGCGAAAAACACCGCTATCAAATGGAATGATTACCGTATCAACATCGTTGATACCCCGGGGCACGCCGACTTCGGTGGTGAAGTTGAACGTGTAATGTCCATGGTAGACTCAGTGCTGCTGGTGGTTGACGCATTTGACGGCCCGATGCCGCAAACGCGCTTCGTAACCAAAAAAGCGTTTGCTTACGGCCTGAAGCCGATTGTTGTTATCAACAAAGTTGACCGCCCTGGCGCGCGTCCTGATTGGGTTGTGGATCAGGTATTCGATCTGTTCGTTAACCTCGACGCGACCGACGAGCAGCTGGACTTCCCGATCGTTTACGCTTCTGCGCTGAACGGTATCGCGGGTCTGGACCACGAAGATATGGCGGAAGACATGACCCCGCTGTATCAGGCGATTGTTGACCACGTTCCTGCGCCGGACGTTGACCTTGACGGTCCGTTCCAGATGCAGATTTCTCAGCTCGATTACAACAGCTATGTTGGCGTTATCGGCATTGGCCGCATCAAGCGCGGTAAAGTGAAGCCGAACCAGCAGGTCACTATCATCGATAGCGAAGGCAAAACCCGTAACGCGAAAGTCGGTAAAGTGCTGGGCCACCTCGGTCTGGAACGTATTGAAACCGATCTGGCGGAAGCTGGCGATATCGTGGCGATCACGGGCCTGGGCGAACTGAACATTTCTGACACCGTTTGCGACACGCAAAACGTTGAAGCGCTGCCGGCACTCTCCGTTGATGAGCCGACCGTTTCTATGTTCTTCTGCGTTAACACCTCGCCGTTCTGCGGTAAAGAAGGTAAGTTCGTAACGTCTCGTCAGATCCTGGATCGTCTGAACAAAGAACTGGTACACAACGTTGCGCTGCGCGTAGAAGAAACCGAAGACGCCGATGCGTTCCGCGTTTCTGGTCGTGGCGAACTGCACCTGTCTGTTCTTATTGAAAACATGCGTCGTGAAGGTTTCGAACTGGCGGTATCCCGTCCGAAAGTAATCTTCCGTGAAATCGACGGTCGTAAACAAGAGCCGTATGAAAACGTGACGCTGGACGTTGAAGAACAGCATCAGGGTTCTGTGATGCAGGCGCTGGGCGAACGTAAAGGCGACCTGAAAAACATGAATCCAGACGGTAAAGGCCGCGTACGTCTCGACTACGTGATCCCAAGCCGTGGTCTGATTGGCTTCCGTTCTGAGTTCATGACCATGACTTCCGGTACTGGTCTGCTGTACTCCACCTTCAGCCACTACGACGACGTACGTCCGGGTGAAGTGGGTCAGCGTCAGAACGGCGTACTGATCTCTAACGGTCAGGGTAAAGCGGTAGCGTTCGCGCTGTTCGGTCTGCAGGACCGCGGTAAGCTGTTCCTCGGTCACGGTGCAGAAGTTTACGAAGGTCAGATTATCGGCATTCACAGCCGCTCTAACGACCTGACTGTAAACTGCCTGACCGGTAAGAAACTGACCAACATGCGTGCTTCCGGTACTGACGAAGCCGTTGTTCTGGTTCCGCCTATCCGCATGACTCTGGAACAAGCTCTGGAGTTCATCGATGATGACGAACTGGTAGAAGTGACTCCGACCTCTATCCGTATTCGTAAACGTCACCTGACGGAAAACGATCGTCGTCGCGCCAACCGCGCACCGAAAGACGATTAATTTCGTTTTTTAGTTATAAAAAACCTGCCATCGCTGGCTAATGCCGATCAGTTAAGGATCAGTTGACCGATCCAGTGGCTGTGTAAGAATCCGGAAACGCTCACTTGTTTCCGGATTTTTTTATGCACATTGGACAGGCTCTTGATCTG
>NZ_JBJQKY010000043.1:0-22212 GCF_046486595.1 Escherichia sp. WS3063 | reverse complement strand
AACCATACGAATCGCCCTCTGACGGACTTCGGGGGAAAAACGAGTATTTTTAGTCATCCTGTTTACCTCTTTCTCAGGGAGTTTAGTCTCCAGGATTCCCGGGGCGGTTCAAGAGGCTGTCATTAACGGTATAGAAATGGGGGTACTCGATAACGGAATTCCGTACCTTACTCAGAATGGGTTGGCAAATGTTTGTGGTGTTCAGCGTTTGCGAATCAAGGAAATTACCGATGAGTGGGCTCAATCTGTTGAGAACGGTATTTTCAAAAAAGGAAGAATGACTTTTATTGGTACATATCTTCTTAATGAAGGTTTTACAGATGAAAAACTTTATATACCAATAATTCGAAATGGTGTTGAGTACCATGCTTATCCAGATGTTGTATGCATGGCTATACTTGAATACTATGCCTTTGAAGCAAAACAAGCAGAAAGTGAGACTGCAATTAGATCTTACAGAGAGCTTGCTAAAAAAGGCCTCAAGACATTTATATACGAGGCGCTAAAATATCAACCGGAGGACCCGTGGAGGCATTACCATGACAGAGTATCTTTATTAAAAGATAAGGGAACCATACCTGATGGGTATTTCATTATATTTAATGAAATTGCAGGTATGATGGTAGATCTCATCAATGCTGGATTAGCGATTAATCAGCATACCGTACCTGATGGCAGTGTTGGTTCTTGCTGGGCGCGTCACTGGAAAGCAAAGGGGTTAGCAACAGAATTTGGAGAAAGAGTAGACTGTGAGCATTATTACCCTGAAGATTTTCTTCAGGCAAGTTCCAATCCTCAGATCATTAATGCCTATCCTGATTCTGCATTGTCAGAGTTTCGTAGATGGTTTAAGCATGAATATTTAACCACAAAGTTCCCACCGTATATTCTTAAAAAATCAAACGTGCTTCCTGGTGGTACAGAAGATGCTAATCGTCTGATAGAAGCTTTCAAAAAATCAGAGCTAGAAAATAAACCATAATTGTTTTTTGGCTTTTGATTTTACATAATCATTTTGCCATAATCATGTCATCGGAGCCTGAACAACTCCGGTGACTTCTGCGCTAAACGGGGACGTTTATGCGCACATACAATCCAAACTCTCTTCTCCCTTCACAGATGCAGAGATGCACCTGCGATTTTTTGCATCCAGCGTTTGACCTCTGCGGAGGTGAAGCGTGAATCTCCCACAAGATGGCATCAAATTACATCGCGGTAACTTCACCGCTATCGGTCGGCAGATCCAGCCTTATCTGGAGGAGGGCAAATGCTTTCGCATGGTGCTTAAACCGTGGCGTGAGAAACGCAGTCTTTCCCAGAATGCACTCAGCCACATGTGGTACAGCGAAATCAGTGAATACCTCATCAACAGGGGTAAAACGTTCGCCACTCCAGCTTGGGTAAAAGATGCTCTCAAACACACATATCTCGGTTATGAAACCAAAGACCTGGTTGATGTCGTAACCGGTGATATCACCACTATCCAGTCGTTACGCCATACCTCCGATCTTGATACCGGAGAGATGTATGTCTTCCTGTGTAAGGTTGAAGCCTGGGCGGTGAATATTGGCTGCCACCTGACTATTCCGCAGAGCTGCGAGTTCCAGCTGCTCCGTGACAAGCAGGAGGCGTAATGGCTACACCGCTTATTCGTGTCATGAACGGACACATCTACAGAGTATCAAATCGTCGTAAGCGTAAGCCTGAGCCGAAGCCATCCGAAATACCAACACTGCTCGGATATACCGCTAGCCTGGTTGATAAAAAATGGTTGCGACTGGCAGCAAGGAGGAATCATGGCTGATTTGAGAAAAGCAGCGCGTGGTCGGGAATGCCAGGTAAGAATCCCTGGCGTATGTAATGGCAATTCTGAAACGTCTGTACTGGCACATATCCGGCTGGCTGGATTGTGCGGTACCGGTATCAAACCGCCAGACCTGATTGCCACCATTGCATGTTCTGCCTGCCACGACGAAATCGACCGCCGCACACATTTTGTCGATGCTGCATATGCAAAAGAATGCGCGCTGGAAGGTATGGCGAGAACACAGGTTATCTGGCTGAAAGAGGGGGTTATTAAGGCGTGAATACCTACAGTATCACATTACCCTGGCCTCCGAGCAATAATCGCTATTACCGCCATAATCGCGGGCGCACGCACGTCAGCGCAGAGGGGCAGGCATACCGCGATAACGTCGCCCGAATCATTAAAAACGCAATGCTGGATATCGGCCTAGCTATGCCTGTGAAAATCCGCATTGAGTGCCACATGCCGGATCGCCGTCGCCGTGACCTGGATAATCTGCAAAAAGCCGCTTTTGACGCACTCACTAAAGCAGGTTTCTGGCTGGATGATGCTCAGGTCGTTGATTACCGCGTTGTGAAGATGCCTGTTACCAAAGGTGGGAGGCTGGAACTGACCATCACCGAAATGGGGAATGAATGATGTTTGAGTTTAATATGGCAGAATTTCTTCGCCACCGCTGGGGGCGTCTGCGCTTATATCGTTTCCCCGGTTCTGTTTTGACCGATTACCGAATACTGAAGAATTACGCCAAAACCCTGACAGGAGCAGGAGTATGAAGTCAGAGATAACAATCAACTAATACTGTTTTGTTGATTTTTGCTTGTAATTGGCGTTCTGGCCTGATTTTGTGGAGAAAGTTGATGCGTGATATGTATGAAGTAATGGATCGTTGGGGAGCTTGGGCTGCTTCAGACAATAGCGGAGTGGACTGGCAGCCGATAGCGGCTGGTTTCAAGGGACTTTTACCTCATGGCAAAAAGTCACGGATTCAGTGTGATGATGACGAAGGCATCATGATAGACAGTTGTGTGGCTCGGTTGAGAAGGTATAAACCAGAGGAATATGAGCTCATCATCGCCCACTTTGTTATCGGTATCTCATTACGCACTATTGCGAAGAAGAGAAAATGCTCTGATGGCACAATTAGGAAGGAACTGCAAACTGCAATGGGGTTTGTTGACGGCTGTTTAGCAATGTTAGCTTATAGTATGGCATAAAAAATAAAATAGATTTACTGCCGATTTTTCAAAAAAGACTGGGAACTGTTTATATCCAACGTAAATAAGGCCTCCATAAAACATGGCTGATGCGAGATATTTAACAGTTCTCATCCTTTTTTTAGCTTTATCAATCAAACCTGTAATGCTACTCTTAATACTATCTGCATTATCTTTGATTTCTTTATTTTCTTCAAACTTTAAATACTTATCGAAAGCGGACTCCACTCGAGAACGTAAGTTGTCGAATGTTTCATTGAATATCTCAATAGAAATGTAATTGACTTTTTTTATCATCCAAAGTCCTGCGATAATCAATATTGCTTCGGTTGTTTCATTAGCCTTCACTAAGCCACCAGCTGCTATTAATGCACCGGGAATAGTCAATGCTTTTGTCTGATTAGATGATATGAATTCGTTAATTTTACTCGTGAACTCAAGATTTTTCTCATCGAGTTCGTTAAGAATTTTATTTACAGAAAACCTCTTTGTGTAAATCTCATATAGTTCATCATATTTTTTCCTGACGAGTTCAGTAGAGTTAAGCAAGTCAAAGAAATTGAACGTACCATTTGCTTTAAATACTTCGTTTATGGCTGAGCGTATAACGAGCTTGCGCTCGCTTTTGTGTAAATCATTGATTTTTATTGTGTCGAGAAGCTCCTTTATAATTTCATATTTAAGAGACGAGTTCGATAAGCGATTAATCTCGCTATATTGTAAAAAATGCGTGAGTTCGACTGTATAACTTTTGTCTTCATTGGTGAAAAATAAGACAGAGCAGTCACTGTTATGATGATCAGCAATTAATGAAAGGATATCTTTCCACATAAAGAAAATATGGATTTTTTCGATGCTTTCATTCTTAGAAGTAGGGAGTATTAACGGCGTTCCGATGATATAATTTTTCGGAAGAGCGTTTTGGGTGTTTACTCTAGACCAAAAAGACTCAACATTCTCATAAATTATAGCATCATCCCAAGATGAAGCTTGGCGATCTAGCCAAATTTCATTATTTTCGATGCAGGTTGTTGCCTTTTTATAACCTATAGATTGTAACAGTCTAATTATTTCAGAACTATTTACAATAACAATGCTTTCTTCAAGACTTATGACAGTGTAGTAGCCCTCAACTCTGCTTGAGGCTCCGTTAATAATCTGCGCTAATCTTGATAAGTCATCAGCAATTGTCATTATTAGCTGTCTCTATATCTTTTGAGTTCATCATAATTTGCCTGACTCAATTTTATCACAATTTCGCATTTGTTGTCAGTGAGAATTACAGGCTTATTTGACTTTTCGTCTCCAATAGCTCCACGCATTATTTTCAACTTAAAATTATTGTCGTTATCTGCCACTTCAATTGTAAGCGCGCTTTCAGCTGCTTTAGGAGTTGGTTCAAATTGAGGGTCAATCTGGAAACCATTAAGATTAACAAAATCGACAAACGTTCCCTTACATTTGTGTGAATCAGTCAGGCATGAGTCAATTATTTTTGAAATATCCTCTATCTTAACGGACTTATTTCCGTGTTTATCTTTTGATTTTTTTCCAGTAAGGATTTAACTTCATTGTCAATAGTATCACGCAGTACACGACCGAGTGAGTTTTTACTAGCAAAAATATCTATAGCACTGAATAATTGCTGAATGCTTCTTTTATTGTCCGAATCATGTCGGCAACCTAATGAGTCTTTGAAAAAATCGCTTTTAGATTTACCTTGCAAGAAATGTACATATGAGTCACCCTTGTTTTCTGGATAACTGGCTTCGAATAAAGTTAAATCGAACATCGCAGCCTGCCGTAAGGCATCGGTATTAATTGGATTTAATCTTGTTGGGGTCAACTTATCCGAATCAAAGTCATAGGCGCTTTGTTTATCAACCATTACGATTAGAAGTTTCCCCAAATCCTCTGGTTCGGTAGACTTATAGTGGATGAAAACAACGCTCCCCCCCTGAAGTTGGGCAACTCTCGATTCGTTATTAGCATTATGTTTAAGCTTCTCTATTATAGCTCTAGATAAATCAATGAATTCATTATTCTTATTAATGTATTTTTTTAGGATCGTAGGAATGGATGAAGGGTTGTGATCTGAGTCTAGGAAGTTATGAAATTTGTTTTTTCGGCTAAATTTTTTCTCAATTCTGGTTATGAATTCAGATGTGACTTCATTTTTTAGATCCCAAACTTCACCTAATCGATAATCAAATGCTCTTGAATCATTTTTTTCAAGATTTGCTGTTACAGCACCAATAGGAAAGTACGATTGTTTGCCCAGCACTACAACATGAGGCGTGGCACCGCATTTATCGCAAGCTACAGTTGGGTCGTCAAGAACATTGCCACATTCTAAACAAGTTATATCCATTATATATCCCGAATTATAAGAATGAATTTTTATGTGGCTGAAAATTCTATCAAAACACTAACGCGTACGCAAAAAATATCGTAATCTGTTAAGTGTGCTCACTTCGCCACACAGCTTAAACCCGCCATCGAGCGGGTTTTGTCGTTTCTGGGTCTGGGGATTCCTTGGTCCTAGCCTATCCCGCAGTTATCCATTGACTCGGCTTCTTTGACGTTTCCGCTTCTGATTTGCGGTACATGATGTTTCCTCAATTTGCACCTGCTGTATCAGCGAGGTGAGAGATAACTACAAATGCCTCATAACCCAAATACATGGCTGGAGTTGGTCCAGAGCTGGTGGCGTGGAGACACACCGCTGGGCGCAGTGATTATGTCGATTGTTATGGCTGGTTTACGTATTGCCTATTTTGGCGGTGGTGGCGGCTGGAAGCGAAAAACACTCGAAATTCTACTCTGTGGCGCTCTGACGCTGACTTTTGCATCCGCTCTTGAGTATGTCGGATGGCCTAAATCACTATCTGTTGCCATTGGTGGTGGGGTGGGGCTGATCGGTGTTGATGCTATTCGTGGGGCTGCAATGAGAGTAATCGGTAACAAGTTTGGTGGCTCTAAGGAGTAATTTATGCAGGTACTAAATTCCCAGCGTAAAGCTTTCCTTGATATGGTGGCATGGTCAGAGGGAACGGATAACGGGCGACAACCGACACGTAACCACGGTTATGACGTTATTGTCGGTGGAGAACTCTTCACTGATTACTCCGATCACCCTCGCAAACTTGTCACGCTAAACCCGAAACTCAAATCAACAGCTGCAGGCCGTTATCAACTTCTTTCACGCTGGTGGGTTGCTTACCGCAAGCAGCTTGGCCTGAAAGACTTCTCTCCGAAAAGCCAGGACGCTGTGGCACTGCAACAGATTAAAGAGCGTGGCGCTTTACCGATGATTGATCGCGGTGATATTCGTCAGGCTATCGACCGTTGCAGCAATATCTGGGCTTCACTTCCGGGCGCTGGTTATGGTCAGTTCGAGCATAAGGCTGACAGCCTGATTGCAAAATTCAAAGAAGCGGGCGGAATGGTCAGAGAGATTGAGGTATGAACAGATTAACCGCGATTATCTCCGCTCTGGTTATCTGCATCATCGTCTGTCTGTCATGGGCGGTTAATCATTACCGTGATAACGCCATTACCTACAAAGCCCAGCGCGACAAAAATGCCAGAGAACTGAAGCTGGCGAACGCGGCAATTACTGACATGCAGATGCGTCAGCGTGATGTTGCTGCGCTCGATGCAAAATACACGAAGGAGTTAGCTGATGCGAAAGCTGAAAATGATGCTCTGCGTGATGATGTTGCCGCTGGTCGTCGTCGGTTGCACATCAAAGCAGTCTGTCAGTCAGTGCGTGAAGCCACCACCGCCTCCGGCGTGGATAATGCAGCCTCCCCCCGACTGGCAGACACCGCTGAACGGGATTATTTCACCCTCAGAGAGAGGCTGATCACTATGCAAAAACAACTGGAAGGAACCCAGAAGTATATTAATGAGCAGTGCAGATAGAGCTGCCCATATCGATGGGCAACTCATGCAATTATTGTGAGCAATACACACGCGCTTCCAGCGGAGTATAAATGCCTAAAGTAATAAAACCGAGCAATCCATTTACGAATGTTTGCTGGGTTTCTGTTTTAACAACATTTTCTGCGCCGCCACAAATTTTGGCTGCATCAACAGTTTTCTCCTGTCCAATTCCCGAAACGAAGAAGTGATGGGTGATGGTTTCCTTTGGTGTTACTGCTGTCGGTTTGTTTCCAACAGTAAACGTCTGTTGAGCACATCCTGTAATAAGCATTGCCAGAGCGGCAGAAAACAACATTTTTTTCATCTTATTATCCTGCATTGTTAAAAACGGCAGAATCCTATGTGACAACAATTAAACGATAGTTAAATGGATTGATGAAAATTAAAACTATATAGGTGTACGCTCAGACTATTGGAGGAAGTTGGGGACACTCAGAATCCTGTGGAATGAAATAAACCGGTCTATCCGTCTATTACCCTTTTAGCTGCGCTGTATCGTCGCCGTATTCCCGCATTAACCATGACCGTAGCCCGACGGGGAATTCCTTCTGCGTGAGTGTGCGGGAATAATCAAAAACGATGCACACCGGGTTTTACTGTGCTGACAGACGCAGGGTTACCCTCATAGTCGCTTTTCCGGTGCGATGGTGGAAGAAACCGGGATGTTCATCCATCATCACTTTGGATTGATGTATATGCTCTCTTTTCTGACGTTAGTCTCCGACGGCAGGCTTCAATGACCCAGGCTGAGAAATTCCCGGACCCTTTTTGCTCAAGAGCGATGTTAATTTGTTCAATCATTTGGTTAGGAAAGCGGATGTTGCGGGTTGTTGTTCTGCGGGTTCTGTTCTTCGTTGACATGAGGTTGCCCCGTATTCAGTGTCGCTGATTTGTATTGTCTGAAGTTGTTTTTACGTTAAGTTGATGCAGATCAATTAATACGATACCTGCGTCATAATTGATTATTTGACGTGGTTTGATGGCGTAGATGCACGTTGTGACATGTAGATGATAATTATTATCATTTTGCGGGTCCTTTCCGGCGATCCGACAGGTTACGGGGCGGCGACCTCGCGGGTTTTCGCTATTTATGAAAATTTTCCGGTTTAAGGTGTTTCCGTTCTTCTTCGCCGTAACCTAATGTTTTTATTTAAAACACCCCCTGAAAAGAAAGGAAACGACAGGTGCTGAAAGCGAGCTTTTTGGCCTCTGTCGTTTCCTTTCTCTGTTTTTGTCCGTGGAATGAGCAATGGAAGTCAACAAAAAGCAGCTGGCTGACATTTTCGGTGCGAGTATCCGTACCATTCAGAACTGGCAGGAACAGGGAATGCCCGTTCTGCGAGGCGGTGGCAAGGGTAATGAGGTGCTTTATGACTCTGCCGCCGTCATAAAATGGTATGCCGAAAGGGATGCTGAAATTGAGAACGAAAAGCTGCGCCGGGAGGTTGAAGAACTGCTGCAGGCCAGCGAGACAGATCTCCAGCCAGGGACTATTGAGTACGAACGCCATCGACTTACG
Source organism: Escherichia sp. WS3063 (assembly GCF_046486595.1). Classification (NCBI taxonomy): domain Bacteria; kingdom Pseudomonadati; phylum Pseudomonadota; class Gammaproteobacteria; order Enterobacterales; family Enterobacteriaceae; genus Escherichia; species Escherichia sp. WS3063. The sequence goes on along the minus strand of NZ_JBJQKY010000043.1, from coordinate 13,721 downwards.
CGTGCGCAGGCCGACGCACAGGAGCTGAAAAATGCCAGAGACTCCGCTGAAGTGGTGGAAACCGCATTCTGTACTTTCGTGCTGTCGCGTATCGCAGGTGAAATTGCCAGTATTCTCGACGGGATCCCCCTGTCGGTGCAGCGGCGTTTTCCGGAACTGGAAAACCGACATGTTGATTTCCTGAAACGGGATATCATCAAAGCCATGAACAAAGCAGCCGCGCTGGATGAACTGATACCGGGGTTGCTGAGTGAATATATCGAACAGTCAGGTTAACAGGCTGCGGCATTTTGTCCGCGCCGGGCTTCGCTCACTGTTCAGGCCGGAGCCACAGACCGCCGTTGAATGGGCGGATGCCAATTACTATCTCCCGAAAGAATCCGCATACCAGGAAGGGCGCTGGGAAACACTGCCCTTTCAGCGGGCCATCATGAATGCGATGGGCAGTGACTACATCCGCGAGGTGAATGTGGTGAAGTCTGCCCGTGTTGGTTATTCCAAAATGCTGCTGGGTGTTTATGCCTACTTCATAGAGCATAAGCAGCGCAACACCCTTATCTGGTTGCCGACGGATGGTGATGCCGAGAACTTTATGAAAACCCACGTTGAGCCGACTATCCGTGATATTCCGTCGCTGCTGGCGCTGGCACCGTGGTATGGCAAAAAGCACCGGGATAACACGCTCACCATGAAGCGTTTTACCAATGGGCGTGGCTTCTGGTGCCTGGGCGGTAAAGCGGCAAAAAACTACCGTGAAAAGTCAGTGGATGTGGCGGGTTATGATGAACTTGCTGCCTTTGATGAGGATATTGAACAGGAAGGCTCTCCGACGTTCCTGGGCGATAAGCGTATTGAAGGCTCGGTCTGGCCAAAGTCCATCCGTGGCTCCACGCCCAAAGTGAGAGGCACCTGCCAGATTGAGCGTGCAGCCAGTGAATCCCCGCATTTTATGCGTTTTCATGTTGCCTGCCCGCACTGTGGGGAGGAGCAGTACCTTAAATTTGGCGATAAAGATACGCCGTTTGGCCTCAAATGGACGCCGGATGATCCCTCCAGCGTGTTTTATCTCTGCGAGCATAATGCCTGCGTCATCCGTCAGCAGGAGCTGGACTTTACTGATGCCCGTTATATCTGCGAAAAGACCGGGATCTGGACCCGTGATGGCATTCTCTGGTTTTCGTCATCCGGTGAAGAGATTGAGCCACCGGACAGTGTGACCTTTCACATCTGGACGGCGTACAGCCCGTTCACCACCTGGGTTCAGATTGTCAAAGACTGGATGAAGACGAAAGGGGATACGGGAAAACGTAAAACCTTCGTAAACACCACGCTCGGTGAGACGTGGGAGGCGAAAATTGGCGAACGTCCGGATGCTGAAGTGATGGCAGAGCGGAAAGAGCATTATTCAGCGCCCGTTCCTGACCGTGTGGCTTACCTGACCGCCGGTATCGACTCCCAGCTGGACCGCTACGAAATGCGCGTATGGGGATGGGGGCCGGGTGAGGAAAGCTGGCTGATTGACCGGCAGATTATTATGGGCCGCCACGACGATGAACAGACGCTGCTGCGTGTGGATGAGGCCATCAATAAAACCTATACCCGCCGGAATGGTGCAGAAATGTCGATATCCCGTATCTGCTGGGATACTGGCGGGATTGACCCGACCATTGTGTATGAACGCTCGAAAAAACATGGGCTGTTCCGGGTGATCCCCATTAAAGGGGCATCCGTCTACGGAAAGCCGGTGGCCAGCATGCCACGTAAGCGAAACAAAAACGGGGTTTACCTTACCGAAATCGGTACGGATACCGCGAAAGAGCAGATTTATAACCGCTTCACACTGACGCCGGAAGGGGATGAACCGCTTCCCGGTGCCGTTCACTTCCCGAATAACCCGGATATTTTTGATCTGACCGAAGCGCAGCAGCTGACGGCTGAAGAGCAGGTCGAAAAATGGGTGGATGGCAGGAAAAAAATACTGTGGGACAGCAAAAAGCGACGCAATGAGGCGCTCGACTGCTTCGTTTATGCGCTGGCGGCGCTGCGCATCAGTATTTCCCGCTGGCAGCTGGATCTCAGTGCGCTGCTGGCGAGCCTGCAGGAAGAGGATGGTGCAGCAACCAACAAGAAAACACTGGCAGATTACGCCCGTGCCTTATCCGGAGAGGATGAATGACGCGACAGGAAGAACTTGCCGCTGCCCGTGCGGCACTGCATGACCTGATGACAGGTAAACGGGTGGCAACAGTACAGAAAGACGGACGAAGGGTGGAGTTTACGGCCACTTCCGTGTCTGACCTGAAAAAATATATTGCAGAGCTGGAAGTGCAGACCGGCATGACACAGCGACGCAGGGGACCTGCAGGATTTTATGTATGAAAACGCCCACCATTCCCACCCTACTGGGACCGGACGGCATGACATCGCTGCGCGAATATGCCGGTTATCACGGCGGTGGCAGCGGATTTGGTGGGCAGTTGCGGGCGTGGAATCCACCGAGTGAAAGTGTGGATGCAGCCCTGCTGCCCAACTTTACCCGTGGCAATGCCCGCGCGGACGATCTGGTACGCAATAACGGCTATGCTGCCAACGCCATCCAGCTGCATCAGGATCATATCGTCGGGTCTTTTTTCCGGCTCAGTCATCGCCCAAGCTGGCGCTATCTGGGCATCGGGGAGGAAGAAGCCCGTGCCTTTTCCCGCGAGGTTGAAGCGGCATGGAAAGAGTTTGCCGAGGACGACTGTTGCTGCATTGACGTTGAGCGAAAACGCACGTTCACCATGATGATTCGGGAAGGTGTGGCCATGCATGCCTTTAACGGTGAACTGTTCGTTCAGGCCACCTGGGATACCAGCCCGTCGCGACTGTTCCGGACACAGTTCCGGATGGTCAGTCCGAAGCGTATCAGCAACCCGAACAATACCGGCGACAGCCGGAACTGCCGTGCCGGTGTGCAGATTAATGACAGCGGCGCGGCGCTGGGATATTACGTCAGCGAGGACGGCTATCCTGGCTGGATGCCGCAGAAATGGACATGGATACCCCGTGAGTTACCCGGCGGGCGCGCCTCGTTCATTCACGTTTTTGAACCCGTGGAGGACGGACAGACCCGCGGTGCAAATGTGTTTTACAGCGTGATGGAGCAGATGAAGATGCTCGACACGCTGCAGAACACGCAGCTGCAGAGCGCCATTGTGAAGGCGATGTATGCCGCCACCATTGAGAGTGAGCTGGATACGCAGTCAGCGATGGATTTTATTCTGGGTGCGAACAGTCAGGAGCAGCGGGAAAGGCTGACGGGCTGGATTGGTGAAATTGCCGCGTATTACGCCGCAGCACCGGTCCGTCTGGGAGGCGCAAAAGTGCCGCACCTGATGCCGGGTGACTCACTGAACCTGCAGACGGCTCAGGACACGGATAACGGCTACTCCGTGTTTGAGCAGTCACTGCTGCGGTATATCGCTGCCGGACTGGGTGTCTCGTATGAGCAGCTTTCCCGGAATTACGCCCAGATGAGCTACTCCACGGCACGGGCCAGCGCGAACGAGTCGTGGGCGCACTTTATGGGGCGGCGAAAATTCGTCGCATCCCGTCAGGCGAGCCAGATGTTTCTGTGCTGGCTGGAAGAGGCCATCGTTCGCCGCGTGGTGACGTTACCTTCAAAAGCGCGCTTCAGTTTTCAGGAAGCCCGCAGTGCCTGGGGGAACTGCGACTGGATAGGCTCCGGTCGTATGGCCATCGATGGTCTGAAAGAAGTTCGGGAAGCGGTGATGCTGATAGAAGCCGGACTGAGCACCTACGAGAAAGAGTGCGCAAAACGCGGCGACGACTATCAGGAAATTTTTGCCCAGCAGGTCCGTGAAACGATGGAGCGCCGCGCGGCCGGTCTTAAACCGCCCGCCTGGGCGGCTGCGGCATTTGAATCCGGGCTGCGACAATCAACAGAGGAGGAGGAGAGTGACAGCAGAGCTGCGTAATCTCCCGCATATTGCCAGCATGGCCTTTAATGAGCCGCTGATGCTTGAACCCGCCTATGCGCGGGTTTTCTTTTGTGCGCTTGCAGGCCAGCTTGGGATCAGCCGCCTGACGGATGCGGTGTCCGGCGACAGCCTGACTGCCCAGGAGGCACTCGCGACGCTGGCATTATCCGGTGATGATGACGGACCACGACAGGCCCGCAGTTATCAGGTCATGAACGGCATCGCCGTGCTGCCGGTGTCCGGCACGCTGGTCAGCCGGACGCGGGCGCTGCAGCCGTACTCGGGGATGACCGGTTACAACGGCATTATCGCCCGTCTGCAACAGGCCGCCAGCGACCCGATGGTGGACGGCATTCTGCTCGATATGGACACGCCAGGCGGAATGGTGGCGGGGGCATTTGACTGCGCTGACATCATCGCCCGTGTGCGTGACATAAAACCGGTATGGGCGCTGGCCAACGACATGAACTGCAGTGCAGGTCAGCTGCTTGCCAGTGCCGCCTCCCGGCGTCTGGTCACGCAGACCGCCCGGACAGGCTCCATCGGCGTCATGATGGCTCACAGTAATTACGGTGCTGCCCTGGAGAAACAGGGCGTGGAAATCACGCTGATTTACAGCGGCAGCCATAAGGTGGATGGCAATCCTTACAGCCATCTTCCGGATGACGTCCGGGAGACACTGCAGTCCCGGATGGACGCAACCCGCCGGATGTTTGCGCAGAAGGTGTCGGCATATACCGGCCTGTCTGTGCAGGCTGTGCTGGATACCGAGGCTGCAGTGTACAGCGGTCAGGAGGCCATTGATGCCGGACTGGCTGATGAACTTGTTAACAGCACCGATGCGATCACCGTCATGCGTGATGCACTGGATGCACATAAATCCCGTCTCTCAGGAGGGCGAATGACCAAAGAGACTCAATCAACAACTGTTTCAGCCACTGCTTCGCAGGCTGACGTTACTGAGGTGGTGCCAGCGACGGAGGGCGAAAACGCCAGCGCGGCGCAGCCGGACGTGAACGCGCAGATCACTGCAGCGGTTGCGGCAGAAAACAGCCGCATTATGGGGATCCTCAACTGTGAGGAGGCTCACGGACGCGAAGAACAGGCGCGCGTTCTGGCAGAAACCCCCGGTATGACCGTGGAAACGGCCCGCCGCATTCTGGCCGCAGCACCACAGAGTGCACAGGCGCGCAGTGACACTGCGCTGGATCGTCTGATGCAGGGTGCACCGGCACCGCTGGCTGCAGGTAACCCGGCATCTGATGCCGTTAACGATTTGCTGAACACACCAGTGTAAGGGATGTTTATGACGAGCAAAGAAACCTTTACCCATTACCAGCCGCTGGGCAACAGTGACCCGGCTCATACCGCAACCGCGCCAGGCGGATTGAGTGCGAAAGCGCCTGCAATGACCCCGCTGATGCTGGACACCTCCACCCGTAAGCTGGTTGCGTGGGATGGCACCACCGACGGTGCTGCCGTTGGCATTCTTGCTGTTGCTGCTGACCAGACCAGCACCACGCTGACGTTCTACAAGTCCGGCACGTTCCGTTATGAGGATGTGCTCTGGCCGGAGGCTGCCAGCGACGAGACGAAAAAACGGACCGCGTTTGCCGGAACGGCAATCAGCATCGTTTAACCTTACCCTTCATCACTAAAGGCCGCCTGTGCGGCTTTTTTTACGGGATTTTTTTATGTCGATGTACACAACCGCCCAGCTGCTGGCGGCAAATGAGCAGAAATTTAAGTTTGATCCGCTGTTTCTGCGTCTCTTTTTCCGTGAGAGCTATCCCTTCACCACGGAGAAAGTCTATCTCTCACAAATTCCGGGGCTGGTAAACATGGCGCTGTACGTTTCGCCGATTGTTTCCGGTGAGGTTATCCGCTCCCGTGGCGGCTCCACCTCTGAATTTACGCCGGGATATGTCAAGCCGAAGCATGAGGTGAATCCGCAGATGACCCTGCGTCGCCTGCCGGATGAAGATCCGCAGAATCTGGCGGACCCGGCTTACCGCCGCCGTCGCATCATTATGCAGAACATGCGTGACGAAGAGCTGGCCATTGCCCAGGTCGAAGAGATGCAGGCAGTTTCTGCCGTGCTTAAGGGCAAATACACCATGACCGGTGAAGCTTTCGATCCGGTTGAGGTGGATATGGGCCGCAGTGCGGCCAACAACATCACGCAGTCCGGCGGCACGGAGTGGAGCAAGCGTGACAAGTCCACGTATGACCCGACCGACGATATCGAAGCCTACGCGCTGAACGCCAGCGGAGTGGTGAATATCATCGTGTTTGATCCGAAAGGCTGGGCGCTGTTCCGTTCCTTCAAAGCCGTCAAGGAGAAGCTGGATACTCGTCGCGGCTCTCATTCCGAGCTGGAGACAGCGGTGAAAGACCTGGGCAAAGCGGTGTCCTACAAGGGGATGTATGGCGATGTGGCCATCGTCGTGTATTCCGGACAGTACGTGGAAAACGGCGTCAAAAAGAACTTCCTGCCGGACAACACGATGGTGCTGGGGAACACTCAGGCACGCGGTCTGCGCACCTATGGCTGCATTCAGGATGCGGACGCACAGCGCGAAGGCATTAACGCCTCTGCCCGTTACCCGAAAAACTGGGTGACCACCGGCGATCCGGCGCGTGAGTTCACCATGATTCAGTCAGCACCGCTGATGCTGCTGGCTGATCCTGATGAGTTCGTGTCTGTACAACTGGCGTAATCATGGCCCTTCGGGGCCATTTTCTCTCTGTGGAGGAGTTCATGACGAAAGATGAACTGATTGCCCGTCTTCAGGAGCTGGGTGAGCAACTGAACCGCGATGTCAGTTTGACGGGAACGAAAGAAGAACTGGCGCTTCGTGTGGCAGAGCTGGAAGAAGAGCTTGATGACACGGATGAAACTGCCGGTCAGGACACCCCTCTCAGCCGGGAAAATGTGCTGACCGGGCATGAAAATGAGGTGGTATCAGCGCAGCCGGATACCGTGATTCAGGATACGGCTGAACTGGTCACGGTTGTGGCACTGGTGACGCTGCATACTGATGCACTTCACGCCACGCGGGATGAACCTGTGGCATTTGTGCTGCCGGGAACGGCGTTCCGTGTCTCTGCCGGTGTGGCAGCTGAAATGACAGAGCGCGGCCTGGCCAGAATGCAATAACGGGAGGCGCTGTGGCTGATTTCGATAACCTGTTCGATGCTGCCATTGCCCGCGCCGATGAAACGATACGCGGGTACATGGGAACGTCAGCCACCATGACATCCGGTGAGCAGTCCGGTGCTGTGATACGTGGTGTTTTTGATGACCCTGAAAATATCAGCTATGCCGGACAGGGCGTGCGCGTTGAAGGCTCCAGCCCGTCCCTGTTTGTCCGGACTGATGATGTGCGGCAGCTGCGGCGCGGCGACACGCTGACCATCGGTGAGGAAAACTTCTGGATAGACCGGATTTCGCCGGATGATGGCGGAAGCTGTCATCTCTGGCTTGGGCGGGGCGTACCGCCTGCCGTTAACCGTCGCCGCTGAAAGGGGGATGTATGGCCATAAAAGGTCTTGAGCAGGCCGTTGAAAACCTCAGCCGTATCAGCAGAACGGCGGTGCCCGGTGCCGCCGCAATGGCCATTAACCGCGTTGCTTCATCCGCGATATCGCAGTCGGCGTCACAGGTTGCCCGTGAGACAAAGGTACGCCGGAAACTGGTAAAGGAAAGGGCCAGGCTGAAAAGGGCCACGGTCAAAAATCCGCAGGCCAGAATCAAGGTTAACCGGGGGGATTTGCCCGTAATCAGGCTGGGTAACGCGCGGGTTGTCCTGTCCCGACGCAGGCGTCGTAAAAAGGGGCAGCGTTCATCCCTGAAAGGTGGCGGCAGCGTGCTTGTGGTGGGAAACCGTCGTATTCCCGGCGCGTTTATTCAGCAACTGAAAAATGGCCGGTGGCATGTCATGCAGCGTGTGGCCGGGAAAAACCGTTACCCCATTGATGTGGTGAAAATCCCGATGGCGGTGCCGCTGACCACGGCGTTTAAACAGAATATTGAGCGGATACGGCGTGAGCGTCTTCCGAAAGAGCTGGGCTATGCGCTGCAGCATCAACTGAGAATGGTAATAAAGCGATGAAACATACTGAACTCCGTGCAGCCGTACTGGATGCACTGGAGAAGCATGACACCGGGGCGACGCTTTTTGATGGTCGCCCTGCTGTTTTTGATGAGGAAGATTTTCCGGCAATTGCCGTTTATCTCACCGGCGCTGAATACACGGGCGAAGAGCTGGACAGCGATACCTGGCAGGCGGAGCTGCATATTGAAGTTTTCCTGCCTGCTCAGGTGCCGGATTCAGAGCTGGATTCGTGGATGGAGTCCCGGATTTATCCGGTGATGAGCGATATCCCGGCACTGTCAGATTTGATCACCAGTATGGTGGCCAGTGGCTATGACTACCGGCGCGACGATGATGCGGGCCTGTGGAGTTCAGCCGATCTGACTTATGTCATTACCTATGAAATGTGAGGACGATATGCCAACACCAAATCCTCTGGCACCGGTGAAAGGGGCCGGGACCACACTGTGGGTTTATAACGGGAGCGGCGACCCTTATGCAAACCCGCTTTCAGACAATGACTGGTCGCGTCTGGCAAAGGTTAAAGACCTGACGCCCGGCGAACTGACCGCTGAGTCCTATGACGACAGTTATCTCGATGATGAAGATGCGGACTGGACCGCGACCGGACAGGGGCAGAAATCTGCCGGAGATACCAGCTTCACGCTGGCGTGGATGCCCGGAGAGCAGGGGCAGCAGGCGCTGCTGGCGTGGTTTAATGAAGGTGATACCCGTGCCTATAAAATCCGCTTCCCGAACGGCACGATCGATGTGTTCCGCGGCTGGGTCAGCAGTATCGGTAAGGCGGTGACGGCGAAGGAAGTGATCACCCGCACGGTGAAAGTCACCAATGTGGGACGTCCGTCGATGGCAGAAGATCGCAGCACGGTAACAGCGGCAACCGGCATGACCGTGACGCCTGCCAGCACCTCGGTGGTGAAAGGGAAGAGCACGACGCTGACCGTGGCATTCCAGCCGGAAGGCGCAACCGACAAGAGCTTCCGTGCGGTGTCTGCGGATAAAACAAAAGCCACCGTGTCGGTCAGTGGTATGACCATCACCGTGAAAGGTGTTGCTGCAGGCAAGGTCAACATTCCGGTCGTATCCGGTAATGGTGAACTTGCTGCGGTTGCAGAAATCAACGTCACCGCCAGTTAATCCGGAGAGTCAGCGATGTTCCTGAAAACCGAATCATTTGAACATAACGGTGTGACCGTCACGCTTTCTGAACTGTCAGCCCTGCAGCGTATTGAGCATCTCGCCCTGATGAAACGGCAGGCAGAACAGGCGGAGTCAGACAGCAACCGGAAGTTTACTGTGGAAGACGCCATCAGAACCGGTGCTTTTGTGGTGGCGATGTCCCTGTGGCATAACCATCCGCAGAAGACAAAGCTGCCTTCCATGAATGAAGCCGTTAAACAGATTGAGCAGGAAGTGCTTACCACCTGGCCCACGGAGGCAATTTCTCATGCTGAAAACGTGGTGTACCGGCTGTCCGGTATGTATGAGTTTGTGGTGAATGATGCCCCTGAACAGGCAGAGGACTCCGGGCCTGCAGAGCCTGTTTCTGCGGGAAAGCGTTCGACGGTGAGCTGAGTTTTGCCCTGAAACTGGCGCGTGAGATGGGGCGACCCGACTGGCGTGCCATGCTTGCCGGGATGTCATCCACGGAGTATGCCGACTGGCACCGCTTTTACAGTACCCATTATTTTCATGATGTTCTGCTGGATATGCACTTTTCCGGGCTGACGTACACCGTGCTCAGCCTGTTTTTCAGCGATCCGGATATGCATCCGCTGGATTTCAGTCTGCTGAACCGGCGCGAGGCTGACGAAGAGCCTGAAGATGATGTGCTGATGCAGAAAGCGGCAGGGCTTGCCGGAGGTGTCCGCTTTGGCCCGGACGGGAATGAAGTTATCCCTACTTCCACGGATGTGGCGGACATGACGGAGGATGACGTAATGCTGATGACAGTATCAGAAGGGATCGCAGGAGGAGTCCGGTATGGCTGAACCGGTAGGCGATCTGGTCGTTGATTTGAGTCTGGATGCGGCCAGATTTGACGAGCAGATGGCCAGAGTCAGGCGTCATTTTTCCGGTACGGAAAGTGATGCGAAAAAAACAGCGGCAGTCGTTGAACAGTCGCTGAGCCGACAGGCGCTGGCTGCACAGAAAGCGGGGATTTCCGTTGGGCAGTATAAAGCTGCCATGCGTATGCTGCCTGCGCAGTTCACTGACGTGGCCACGCAGCTTGCAGGCGGGCAAAGTCCGTGGCTGATCCTGCTGCAACAGGGTGGTCAGGTGAAGGACTCCTTCGGCGGGATGATCCCCATGTTCAGGGGGCTTGCCGGTGCGCTCACCCTGCCGATGGTCGGGGCCACCTCGCTGGCGGTGGCGACCGGTGCGCTGGCGTATGCCTGGTATCAGGGCAACTCAACCCTGTCCGATTTCAACAAAACGCTGGTCCTTTCCGGCAATCAGTCGGGGCTGACGGCAGATCGCATGCTGGTCCTGTCCAGAGCCGGGCAGGCGGCAGGGCTGACGTTTGACCAGACCAGCGAGTCACTCAGCGCACTGGTTAAGGCGGGGGTAAGCGGTGAGGCTCAGATTGCGTCCATCAGCCAGAGTGTGGCGCGTTTCTCCTCTGCATCCAGCGTGGAGGTGGACAAGGTCGCTGAAGCCTTCGGGAAGCTGACCACAGACCCGACGTCGGGGCTGACGGCGATGGCACGCCAGTTCCATAACGTGACGGCGGAGCAGATTGCGTATGTTGCTCAGTTGCAGCGTTCCGGCGATGAAGCCGGGGCATTGCAGGCGGCGAACGAGGCCGCAACGAAAGGGTTTGATGACCAGACCCGCCGCCTGAAAGAGAACATGGGCACGCTGGAGACCTGGGCAGACAGGACTGCGCGGGCATTCAAATCCATGTGGGATGCGGTGCTGGATATTGGTCGTCCTGATACCGCGCAGGAGATGCTGATTAAGGCAGAGGCTGCGTTTAAGAAAGCAGACGACATCTGGAATCTGCGCAAGGATGATTATTTTGTTAACGATGAAGCGCGGGCGCGTTACTGGGATGACCGTGAAAAGGCCCGTCTTGCGCTTGAAGCCGCCCGAAAGAAGGCTGAGCAGCAGACTCAACAGGACAAAAATGCGCAGCAGCAGAGCGATACCGAAGCGTCACGGCTGAAATATACCGAAGAGGCGCAGAAGGCTTACGAACGGCTGCAGACGCCGCTGGAGAAATATACCGCCCGTCAGGAAGAACTGAACAAGGCACTGAAAGACGGGAAAATCCTGCAGGCGGATTACAACACGCTGATGGCGGCGGCGAAAAAGGATTATGAAGCGACGCTGAAAAAGCCGAAACAGTCCGGCGTGAAGGTGTCTGCGGGCGATCGTCAGGAAGACAGTGCTCATGCTGCTCTGCTGACGCTTCAGGCAGAACTCCGGACGCTGGAGAAGCATGCCGGAGCAAATGAGAAAATCAGCCAGCAGCGCCGGGATTTGTGGAAGGCGGAGAGTCAGTTCGCGGTACTGGAGGAGGCGGCGCAACGTCGCCAGCTGTCTGCACAGGAGAAATCCCTGCTGGCGCATAAAGATGAGACGCTGGAGTACAAACGCCAGCTGGCTGCGCTTGGCGACAAGGTTACGTATCAGGAGCGCCTGAACGCGCTGGCGCAGCAGGCGGATAAATTCGCACAGCAGCAACGGGCAAAACGGGCCGCCATTGATGCGAAAAGCCGGGGGCTGACTGACCGGCAGGCAGAACGGGAAGCCACGGAACAGCGCCTGAAGGAACAGTATGGCGATAATCCGCTGGCGCTGAATAACGTCATGTCAGAGCAGAAAAAGACCTGGGCGGCTGAAGACCAGCTTCGCGGGAACTGGATGGCAGGCCTGAAGTCCGGCTGGAGTGAGTGGGAAGAGAGCGCCACGGACAGTATGTCGCAGGTAAAAAGTGCAGCCACGCAGACCTTTGATGGTATTGCACAGAATATGGCGGCGATGCTGACCGGCAGTGAGCAGAACTGGCGCAGCTTCACCCGTTCCGTGCTGTCCATGATGACAGAAATTCTGCTTAAGCAGGCAATGGTGGGGATTGTCGGGAGTATCGGCAGCGCCATTGGCGGGGCTGTTGGTGGCGGCGCATCCGCGTCAGGCGGTACAGCCATTCAGGCCGCTGCGGCGAAATTCCATTTTGCAACCGGAGGATTTACGGGAACCGGCGGCAAATATGAGCCAGCGGGGATTGTTCACCGTGGTGAGTTTGTCTTCACGAAGGAGGCAACCAGCCGGATTGGCGTGGGGAATCTTTACCGGCTGATGCGCGGCTATGCCACCGGCGGTTATGTCGGTACACCGGGCAGCATGGCAGACAGCCGGTCGCAGGCGTCCGGGACGTTTGAGCAGAATAACCATGTGGTGATTAACAACGACGGCACGAACGGGCAGATAGGTCCGGCCGCTCTGAAGGCGGTGTATGACATGGCCCGCAAGGGTGCCCGTGATGAAATTCAGACACAGATGCGTGATGGTGGCCTGTTCTCCGGAGGTGGACGATGAAGACCTTCCGCTGGAAAGTGAAACCCGGTATGGATGTGACATCGGCTCCTTCCGTCAGGGAGGTGCGCTTTGGTGATGGCTATTCCCAGCGTGCGCCTGCCGGGCTGAACGCTGACCTGAAAACGTACAGCGTGACGCTGTCTGTCTCCCGTGAGGAGGCCACGGCGCTGGAGTCGTTTCTGGCTGAGCACGGGGGCTGGAAGGCCTTTCTGTGGACGCCGCCTTATGGTTACAGGCAGATAAAGGTGACCTGCGCAAAATGGTCGTCGCAGGTCAGTATGTTGCGTGTTGAGTTCAGCGCAGAGTTTAAACAGGTGGTGAACTGATGCAGGATATCCGGCAGGAAACACTGAATGAATGCACCCGTGCGGAGCAGTCGGCCAGCGTGGTGCTCTGGGAAATCGATCTGACAGAGGTTGGTGGAGAACGTTATTTTTTCTGTAATGAGCAGAACGAAAAAGGTGAGCCGGTCACCTGGCAGGGGCGGCAGTATCAGGCGTATCCCATTCAGGGGAGTGGTTTTGAACTGAATGGCAAAGGCACCAGTACGCGCCCCACGCTGACGGTTTCTAACCTGTACGGCATGGTCACCGGGATGGCGGAAGATCTGCAGAGTCTGGTCGGCGGAACGGTGGTCAGGCGTAAGGTTTACGCCCGTTTTCTGGATGCGGTGAACTTCGTCAACGGAAACAGAGACGCCGATTCGGAGCAGGAGGTGATCAGCCGCTGGCGCATTGAGCAGTGCAGCGAACTGAGCGCGGTCAGTGCCTCCTTTGTACTGTCCACGCCGACGGAAACGGACGGCGCTGTTTTTCCGGGACGTATCATGCTGGCCAACACCTGCACCTGGACCTATCGCGGCGATGAGTGCGGTTATCACGGTCCGGCGGTCGCGGATGAATATGACCAGCCAACGTCCGATATCACGAAGGATAAATGCAGCAAATGCCTGAGCGGTTGTAAGTTCCGCAATAACGTCGGCAACTTTGGCGGCTTCCTTTCCATTAACAAACTTTCGCAGTAATCCCATGACAGAGACAGAATCAGCGATTCTGGCGCACGCCCGGCGATGTGCGCC
>NZ_JBJQKY010000042.1:0-26284 GCF_046486595.1 Escherichia sp. WS3063 | reverse complement strand
GCCGGGCGACAACATCAAAATGGTTGTTACCCTGATCCACCCGATCGCGATGGACGACGGTCTGCGTTTCGCAATCCGTGAAGGCGGCCGTACCGTTGGCGCGGGCGTTGTTGCTAAAGTTCTGGGCTAATTACACGTTAATTAGTTTCGAATTAAAAAGGGTGCTTCGGCGCCCTTTTTGCTGCCCGTAATTTGAGCTCGAAATATTTAGTCGTAATTTCACTCGCTGAACTATGGCGCAAATAAAACTGTGCTATTGTAATCATAACCATTCTCATTTACACTTTGCGCAGAATTTGAACGGGAGCAATCATGTACGTTTGTTTGTGTAATGGTGTAAGTGACAAAAAAATTCGCCAGGCAGTCCGTCAGTTTCATCCGCAATCTTTCCAACAATTGCGTAAGTTTATTCCTGTGGGAAATCAATGCGGTAAGTGCATTCGCGCCGCGCGCGAAGTGATGCAGGACGAGTTGATGCAGATGCCAGAATTTAAAGAGATTGCCTGAAGCCCACGCTTATTTTTTGACATCCCGCTAGCCCCATCTACGCTCTAATAGTAGAAGCGGAGGGACTATAAAATGAAAGGTGATGTTAAAATCATAAATTATCTCAATAAACTATTGGGAAATGAGCTTGTCGCAATCAATCAGTATTTTCTCCATGCCCGGATGTTTAAAAACTGGGGCCTGATGCGTCTCAATGACGTCGAATACCATGAATCTATTGATGAGATGAAACACGCTGATAAATATATCGAGCGTATTTTGTTTTTAGAAGGAATCCCTAACTTACAGGATTTAGGCAAACTGGGGATTGGTGAAGATGTCGAGGAGATGCTGCAATCCGACCTGCGATTAGAACTGGAAGGCGCGAAGGATCTCCGTGAGGCTATCGCGTATGCCGACAGCGTTCATGACTATGTTAGCCGTGATATGATGATCGAGATCCTTGCCGATGAAGAAGGTCATATTGACTGGCTCGAAACTGAGCTGGATCTCATCGGTAAAATCGGTTTACAAAATTACCTGCAATCACAAATAAAAGTTAAAGATTAACGGCCTGCCAGCAAACTATCCCAGCCTACAACGAAACCCGCAGCCGCCAGAAATGGCCCAAACGGCAGCGGGTTTTTTAATGACTCTTTTCCTCTCATGAGCAGACCAATAACTACGGCTCCGCAAGCGAATGAGGCAGCAAGGAAAACCAGTCGTGGCAAGAAGGTCCATGTATGCCAGGCACCAAGGGCGGCGAGAAACTTCACATCACCATAGCCTAATCCTTCTTTATGACGCAGTATGCGATACCCCCAGTAAATGACAGCGAATGTGCCGTAACCAATAATCGCCCCCCATAACGCATCGGCTAAACCGTCAGGATTACAAACCTGATAGAACAAAAGACCTGACCAGAGTAACGGGCAGGTAAATCTGTCAGGTAACAAGCCATGCTTTGCATCCCAGAAAAAAAGTAGGGCTGATAAACAAGCGTACAAAATCAGAAAGGGAAGGGTAGCGTCCATAAAACATCCTCTGTAATTGGAGTATCACCATCGAATAACTCCGGATGCTCAGCAACAGAGAAATCGCTGATTTGTTAACCTGGTCCCGGTGAAAAACGCTATCTTCACAACTTTACAAATTTCGTGGAATACAGCTCGCAATCTGCGCGTTGCGATTAATTTCTACCCGATGCTTGCGTCAGGCTCAGATTTGCGTATAATGCGCGGGCTTGTCGTAGTTGACAGCAGGTTCAATCTGAACCTCAGTTAGCCGAATTTGGCTACCTAACAATGCTCCCAATCGGGGAGCTACGTAAGAACGGTTACACTCTCCCATCAATCGTAATGGGTCTGAGGAGTAATCATTTTCGTTTATAAAATAATTGGAGCTCTGGTCTCATGCAGAACCAAAGAATCCGTATCCGCCTGAAAGCGTTTGATCATCGTCTGATCGATCAAGCAACCGCGGAAATCGTCGAGACTGCCAAGCGCACTGGTGCGCAGGTCCGTGGTCCGATCCCGCTGCCGACACGCAAAGAGCGCTTCACTGTTCTGATCTCCCCGCACGTCAACAAAGACGCGCGCGATCAGTACGAAATCCGTACTCACTTGCGTCTGGTTGACATCGTTGAGCCAACCGAGAAAACCGTTGATGCTCTGATGCGTCTGGATCTGGCTGCCGGTGTAGACGTGCAGATCAGCCTGGGTTAATCAGGTCATTGAGCGATTGAGAGGTTGAAACAATGATTGGTTTAGTCGGTAAAAAAGTGGGTATGACCCGTATCTTCACAGAAGACGGCGTTTCTATCCCAGTAACCGTAATCGAAGTTGAAGCAAACCGCGTTACTCAGGTTAAAGACCTGGCTAACGATGGCTACCGTGCTATTCAGGTAACCACCGGTGCTAAAAAAGCTAACCGTGTGACCAAGCCTGAAGCTGGCCACTTCGCTAAAGCTGGCGTAGAAGCTGGCCGTGGTCTGTGGGAATTCCGCCTGGCTGAAGGCGAAGAGTTCACTGTAGGTCAGAGCATTAGCGTTGAACTGTTTGCTGACGTTAAAAAAGTTGACGTAACTGGCACCTCTAAAGGTAAAGGTTTCGCAGGTACCGTTAAGCGCTGGAACTTCCGTACCCAGGACGCTACTCACGGTAACTCCTTGTCTCACCGCGTTCCGGGTTCTATCGGTCAGAACCAGACTCCGGGCAAAGTGTTCAAAGGCAAGAAAATGGCAGGTCAGATGGGTAACGAACGTGTAACCGTTCAGAGCCTTGACGTAGTACGCGTTGACGCTGAGCGCAACCTGCTGCTGGTTAAAGGTGCTGTCCCGGGTGCAACCGGTAGCGACCTGATCGTTAAACCAGCTGTGAAGGCGTAAGGAGATAGCAATGGAATTAGTATTGAAAGACGCGCAGAGCGCGCTGACTGTTTCCGAAACTACCTTCGGTCGTGATTTCAACGAAGCGCTGGTTCACCAGGTTGTTGTTGCTTATGCAGCTGGTGCTCGTCAGGGTACTCGTGCTCAGAAGACTCGTGCTGAAGTAACTGGTTCCGGTAAAAAACCGTGGCGCCAGAAAGGCACCGGCCGTGCGCGTTCTGGTTCTATCAAGAGCCCGATCTGGCGTTCTGGTGGCGTGACCTTTGCTGCTCGTCCGCAGGACCACAGTCAAAAAGTTAACAAGAAGATGTACCGCGGCGCGCTGAAAAGCATCCTGTCCGAACTGGTACG
This sequence comes from Escherichia sp. WS3063, assembly GCF_046486595.1. Classification (NCBI taxonomy): domain Bacteria; kingdom Pseudomonadati; phylum Pseudomonadota; class Gammaproteobacteria; order Enterobacterales; family Enterobacteriaceae; genus Escherichia; species Escherichia sp. WS3063. The sequence continues at coordinate 23,061 of NZ_JBJQKY010000042.1, read as the reverse complement.
TCAGGATCGTCTGATCGTTGTCGAGAAGTTCTCTGTAGAAGCGCCGAAAACTAAGCTGCTGGCACAGAAACTGAAAGACATGGCTCTGGAAGATGTGCTGATCATCACCGGTGAGCTGGACGAAAACCTGTTCCTGGCTGCGCGCAACCTGCACAAGGTTGACGTACGCGATGCAACTGGTATCGACCCGGTTAGCCTGATCGCCTTCGACAAAGTCGTAATGACTGCTGATGCTGTTAAGCAAGTTGAGGAGATGCTGGCATGATTCGTGAAGAACGTCTGCTGAAGGTGCTGCGTGCACCGCACGTTTCTGAAAAAGCGTCTACTGCGATGGAAAAATCTAACACCATCGTACTCAAAGTTGCTAAAGACGCGACCAAAGCAGAAATCAAAGCTGCTGTGCAGAAACTGTTTGAAGTCGAAGTCGAAGTCGTTAACACCCTGGTAGTTAAAGGGAAAGTTAAACGTCACGGACAGCGTATCGGTCGTCGTAGCGACTGGAAAAAAGCTTACGTCACCCTGAAAGAAGGCCAGAATCTGGACTTCGTTGGCGGCGCTGAGTAAGTCGGAGGAGTAATACAATGGCAGTTGTTAAATGTAAACCGACATCTCCGGGTCGTCGCCACGTTGTTAAAGTGGTTAACCCTGAGCTGCACAAGGGCAAACCTTTTGCTCCGTTGCTGGAAAAAAACAGCAAATCCGGTGGTCGTAACAACAATGGCCGTATCACCACTCGTCATATCGGTGGTGGCCACAAGCAGGCTTACCGTATTGTTGACTTCAAACGCAACAAAGACGGTATCCCGGCAGTTGTTGAACGTCTTGAGTACGATCCGAACCGTTCCGCGAACATCGCGCTGGTTCTGTACAAAGACGGTGAACGCCGTTACATCCTGGCCCCTAAAGGCCTGAAAGCTGGCGACCAGATTCAGTCTGGCGTTGATGCTGCAATCAAACCAGGTAACACCCTGCCGATGCGCAACATCCCGGTTGGTTCTACTGTTCATAACGTAGAAATGAAACCAGGTAAAGGCGGTCAGCTGGCACGTTCCGCTGGTACTTACGTTCAGATCGTTGCTCGTGATGGTGCTTATGTCACCCTGCGTCTGCGTTCTGGTGAAATGCGTAAAGTAGAAGCAGACTGCCGTGCAACTCTGGGCGAAGTTGGCAATGCTGAGCATATGCTGCGCGTTCTGGGTAAAGCAGGTGCTGCACGCTGGCGTGGTGTTCGTCCGACCGTTCGCGGTACCGCGATGAACCCGGTAGACCACCCACATGGTGGTGGTGAAGGTCGTAACTTTGGTAAGCACCCGGTAACTCCGTGGGGCGTTCAGACCAAAGGTAAGAAGACCCGCAGCAACAAGCGTACTGATAAATTCATCGTACGTCGCCGTAGCAAATAATTTTAGAGGATAAGCCATGCCACGTTCTCTCAAGAAAGGTCCTTTTATTGACCTGCACTTGCTGAAGAAGGTAGAGAAAGCGGTGGAAAGCGGAGACAAGAAGCCCCTGCGCACTTGGTCCCGTCGTTCAACGATCTTTCCTAACATGATCGGTTTGACCATCGCTGTCCATAATGGTCGTCAGCACGTTCCGGTATTTGTAACCGACGAAATGGTCGGTCACAAACTGGGTGAATTCGCACCGACTCGTACTTATCGCGGCCACGCTGCTGATAAAAAAGCGAAGAAGAAATAAGGTAGGAGGAAGAGATGGAAACTATCGCTAAACATCGCCATGCTCGTTCTTCTGCTCAGAAGGTTCGCCTTGTTGCTGACCTGATTCGCGGTAAGAAAGTGTCGCAGGCTCTGGATATTTTGACCTACACCAACAAGAAAGCGGCTGTACTGGTCAAGAAAGTTCTGGAATCTGCCATTGCTAACGCTGAACACAACGATGGCGCTGACATTGACGATCTGAAAGTTACGAAAATTTTCGTAGACGAAGGCCCGAGCATGAAGCGCATTATGCCGCGTGCAAAAGGTCGTGCAGATCGCATCCTGAAGCGCACCAGCCACATCACTGTGGTTGTGTCCGATCGCTGAGACTCTGGAGACTAGCAATGGGTCAGAAAGTACATCCTAATGGTATTCGCCTGGGTATTGTAAAACCATGGAACTCTACCTGGTTTGCGAACACCAAAGAATTCGCTGACAACCTGGACAGCGATTTTAAAGTACGTCAGTACCTGACTAAGGAACTGGCTAAAGCGTCCGTATCTCGTATCGTTATCGAGCGTCCGGCTAAGAGCATCCGTGTAACCATTCACACTGCTCGCCCGGGTATCGTTATCGGTAAAAAAGGTGAAGACGTAGAAAAACTGCGTAAGGTCGTAGCGGACATCGCTGGCGTTCCTGCACAGATCAACATCGCCGAAGTTCGTAAGCCTGAACTGGACGCAAAACTGGTTGCTGACAGCATCACTTCTCAGCTGGAACGTCGCGTTATGTTCCGTCGTGCTATGAAGCGTGCTGTACAGAACGCAATGCGTCTGGGCGCTAAAGGTATTAAAGTTGAAGTTAGCGGCCGTCTGGGCGGCGCGGAAATCGCACGTACCGAATGGTACCGCGAAGGTCGCGTACCGCTGCACACTCTGCGTGCTGACATCGACTACAACACCTCTGAAGCGCACACCACTTACGGTGTAATCGGCGTTAAAGTGTGGATCTTCAAAGGCGAGATCCTGGGTGGTATGGCTGCTGTTGAACAACCGGAAAAACCGGCTGCTCAGCCTAAAAAGCAGCAGCGTAAAGGCCGTAAATAAGGAGCGTCGCTGATGTTACAACCAAAGCGTACAAAATTCCGTAAAATGCACAAAGGCCGTAACCGCGGTCTGGCGCAGGGTACGGATGTTAGCTTCGGCAGCTTCGGTCTGAAAGCTGTTGGCCGTGGTCGTCTGACTGCCCGTCAGATCGAAGCAGCACGTCGTGCTATGACCCGTGCAGTTAAGCGTCAAGGTAAGATCTGGATCCGTGTGTTCCCGGACAAACCGATCACTGAAAAGCCGCTGGCAGTGCGTATGGGTAAAGGTAAAGGTAACGTGGAGTATTGGGTTGCCTTGATTCAGCCGGGTAAAGTCCTGTATGAAATGGACGGTGTTCCGGAAGAGCTGGCCCGTGAAGCATTCAAGCTGGCAGCAGCGAAACTGCCGATTAAAACCACCTTTGTAACTAAGACGGTGATGTAATGAAAGCAAAAGAGCTGCGTGAGAAGAGCGTTGAAGAGCTGAACACCGAGCTGCTGAACCTGCTGCGTGAGCAGTTCAACCTGCGTATGCAGGCTGCAAGTGGCCAGCTGCAACAGTCTCACCTGTTGAAGCAAGTGCGTCGCGATGTCGCACGCGTTAAGACTTTACTGAACGAGAAGGCGGGTGCGTAATGACCGATAAAATCCGTACTCTGCAAGGTCGCGTTGTTAGCGACAAAATGGAGAAATCCATTGTTGTTGCTATCGAACGTTTTGTGAAACACCCGATCTACGGTAAATTCATCAAGCGTACGACCAAACTGCACGTACATGACGAGAACAACGAATGCGGTATCGGTGACGTGGTTGAAATCCGCGAATGCCGTCCGCTGTCCAAGACTAAATCCTGGACGCTGGTTCGCGTTGTAGAGAAAGCGGTTCTGTAATACAGTACACTCTCTCGATACGAATAAACGGCTCAGAAATGAGCCGTTTATTTTTTCTACCCATATCCTTGAAGCGGTGTTATAATGCCGCGCCCTCGATATGGGGATTTTTAACGACCTGATTTTCGGGTCTCAGTAGTAGTTGACATTAGCGGAGCACTAAAATGATCCAAGAACAGACTATGCTGAACGTCGCCGACAACTCCGGTGCACGTCGCGTAATGTGTATCAAGGTTCTGGGTGGCTCGCACCGTCGCTACGCAGGCGTAGGCGACATCATCAAGATCACCATCAAAGAAGCAATTCCGCGTGGTAAGGTCAAAAAAGGTGATGTGCTGAAGGCGGTAGTGGTGCGCACCAAGAAGGGTGTTCGTCGCCCGGACGGTTCTGTCATTCGCTTCGATGGTAATGCTTGTGTTCTTCTGAACAACAACAGCGAGCAGCCTATCGGTACGCGTATTTTTGGGCCGGTAACTCGTGAGCTTCGTAGTGAGAAGTTCATGAAAATTATCTCTCTGGCACCAGAAGTACTCTAAGGAGCGAATCATGGCAGCGAAAATCCGTCGTGATGACGAAGTTATCGTGTTAACCGGTAAAGATAAAGGTAAACGCGGTAAAGTTAAGAATGTCCTGTCTTCCGGCAAGGTCATTGTTGAAGGTATCAACCTGGTTAAGAAACATCAGAAGCCGGTTCCGGCCCTGAACCAACCGGGTGGCATCGTTGAAAAAGAAGCCGCTATTCAGGTTTCCAACGTAGCAATCTTCAATGCGGCAACCGGCAAGGCTGACCGTGTAGGCTTTAGATTCGAAGACGGTAAAAAAGTCCGTTTCTTCAAGTCTAACAGCGAAACTATCAAGTAATTTGGAGTAGTACGATGGCGAAACTGCATGATTACTACAAAGACGAAGTAGTTAAAAAACTCATGACTGAGTTTAACTACAATTCTGTCATGCAAGTCCCTCGGGTCGAGAAGATCACCCTGAACATGGGTGTTGGTGAAGCGATCGCTGACAAAAAACTGCTGGATAACGCAGCAGCAGACCTGGCAGCAATCTCCGGTCAAAAACCGCTGATCACCAAAGCACGCAAATCTGTTGCAGGCTTCAAAATCCGTCAGGGCTATCCGATCGGCTGTAAAGTAACTCTGCGTGGCGAACGCATGTGGGAGTTCTTTGAGCGCCTGATCACTATTGCTGTACCTCGTATCCGTGACTTCCGTGGCCTGTCCGCTAAGTCTTTCGACGGTCGTGGTAACTACAGCATGGGTGTCCGTGAGCAGATCATCTTCCCAGAAATCGACTACGATAAAGTCGACCGCGTTCGTGGTTTGGATATTACCATTACCACTACTGCGAAATCTGACGAAGAAGGCCGCGCTCTGCTGGCTGCCTTTGACTTCCCGTTCCGCAAGTAAGGTAGGGTTACTAAATGGCTAAGCAATCAATGAAAGCACGCGAAGTAAAACGCGTAGCTTTAGCTGATAAATACTTCGCGAAACGCGCTGAACTGAAAGCGATCATCTCTGATGTGAACGCTTCCGACGAAGATCGTTGGAACGCTGTTCTCAAGCTGCAGACTCTGCCGCGTGATTCCAGCCCGTCTCGTCAGCGTAACCGCTGCCGTCAAACAGGTCGTCCGCATGGTTTCCTGCGGAAGTTCGGGTTGAGCCGTATTAAGGTCCGTGAAGCCGCTATGCGCGGTGAAATCCCGGGTCTGAAAAAGGCTAGCTGGTAATTGTCACCAATTGAATCACGGGAGTAAAGACAGATGAGCATGCAAGATCCGATCGCGGATATGCTGACCCGTATCCGTAACGGTCAGGCCGCGAACAAAGCTGCGGTCACCATGCCTTCCTCCAAGCTGAAAGTGGCAATCGCCAACGTGCTGAAGGAAGAAGGTTTTATTGAAGATTTTAAAGTTGAAGGCGACACCAAGCCTGAACTGGAACTTACTCTGAAGTATTTCCAGGGCAAAGCTGTTGTAGAAAGCATTCAGCGTGTCAGCCGCCCAGGTCTGCGCATCTATAAACGTAAAGATGAGCTGCCGAAAGTTATGGCGGGTCTGGGTATCGCAGTTGTTTCTACCTCTAAAGGTGTTATGACTGATCGTGCAGCGCGCCAGGCTGGTCTTGGTGGCGAAATTATCTGCTACGTAGCCTAATCGGAGGAAAAAATGTCTCGTGTTGCTAAAGCACCGGTCGTTGTTCCTGCCGGCGTTGACGTAAAAATCAACGGTCAGGTTATTACGATCAAAGGTAAAAACGGCGAGCTGACTCGTACTCTCAACGATGCTGTTGAAGTTAAACATGCAGATAATACCCTGACCTTCGGTCCGCGTGATGGTTACGCAGACGGTTGGGCACAGGCTGGTACCGCGCGTGCCCTGCTGAACTCAATGGTTATCGGTGTTACCGAAGGCTTCACTAAGAAGCTGCAGCTGGTTGGTGTAGGTTACCGTGCAGCGGTTAAAGGCAATGTGATTAACCTGTCTCTGGGTTTCTCTCATCCTGTTGACCATCAGCTGCCTGCGGGTATCACTGCTGAATGTCCGACTCAGACTGAAATCGTGCTGAAAGGCGCTGATAAGCAGGTGATCGGCCAGGTTGCAGCGGATCTGCGCGCCTACCGTCGTCCTGAGCCTTACAAAGGCAAGGGTGTTCGTTACGCCGACGAAGTCGTGCGTACCAAAGAGGCTAAGAAGAAGTAAGGTAACACTATGGATAAGAAATCTGCTCGTATCCGTCGTGCGACCCGCGCACGCCGCAAGCTCCAGGAGCTGGGCGCAACTCGCCTGGTGGTACATCGTACCCCGCGTCACATTTACGCACAGGTAATTGCACCGAACGGTTCTGAAGTTCTGGTAGCTGCTTCTACTGTAGAAAAAGCTATCGCTGAACAACTGAAGTACACCGGTAACAAAGACGCGGCTGCAGCTGTGGGTAAAGCTGTCGCTGAACGCGCTCTGGAAAAAGGCATCAAAGATGTATCCTTTGACCGTTCCGGGTTCCAATATCATGGTCGTGTCCAGGCACTGGCAGATGCTGCCCGTGAAGCTGGCCTTCAGTTCTAAGGTAGAGGTGTAAGATGGCTCACATCGAAAAACAAGCTGGCGAACTGCAGGAAAAGCTGATCGCGGTAAACCGCGTATCTAAAACCGTTAAAGGTGGTCGTATTTTCTCCTTCACAGCTCTGACTGTAGTTGGCGATGGTAACGGTCGCGTTGGTTTTGGTTACGGTAAAGCGCGTGAAGTTCCAGCAGCGATCCAGAAAGCGATGGAAAAAGCCCGTCGCAATATGATTAACGTCGCGCTGAATAACGGCACTCTGCAACACCCTGTTAAAGGTGTTCACACGGGTTCTCGCGTATTCATGCAGCCGGCTTCCGAAGGTACCGGTATCATCGCCGGTGGTGCAATGCGCGCCGTTCTGGAAGTCGCTGGGGTTCATAACGTTCTGGCAAAAGCATATGGTTCCACCAACCCGATCAACGTGGTTCGTGCAACTATTGATGGCCTGGAAAATATGAATTCTCCAGAAATGGTCGCTGCCAAGCGTGGTAAATCCGTTGAAGAAATTCTGGGGAAATAAACCATGGCAAAGACTATTAAAATTACTCAAACCCGCAGTGCAATCGGTCGTCTGCCGAAACACAAGGCAACGCTGCTTGGCCTGGGTCTGCGTCGTATTGGTCACACCGTAGAGCGCGAGGATACTCCTGCTATTCGCGGTATGATCAACGCGGTTTCCTTCATGGTTAAAGTTGAGGAGTAAGAGATGCGTTTAAATACTCTGTCTCCGGCCGAAGGCTCCAAAAAGGCGGGTAAACGCCTGGGGCGTGGTATCGGTTCTGGCCTCGGTAAAACCGGTGGTCGTGGTCACAAAGGTCAGAAGTCTCGTTCTGGCGGTGGCGTACGTCGCGGTTTCGAGGGTGGTCAGATGCCTCTGTACCGTCGTCTGCCGAAATTCGGCTTCACTTCTCGTAAAGCAGCGATTACAGCCGAAGTTCGTCTGTCTGACCTGGCTAAAGTAGAAGGCGGTGTTGTAGACCTGAACACGCTGAAAGCGGCTAACATTATCGGTATCCAGATCGAGTTCGCGAAAGTGATCCTGGCTGGCGAAGTAACTACTCCGGTAACTGTTCGTGGCCTGCGTGTTACTAAAGGCGCTCGTGCTGCTATCGAAGCTGCTGGCGGTAAAATCGAGGAATAAGTAGCAGATGGCTAAACAACCGGGATTAGATTTTCAAAGTGCCAAAGGTGGCTTAGGCGAGCTGAAACGCAGACTGCTGTTTGTTATCGGTGCGCTGATTGTGTTCCGTATTGGCTCTTTTATTCCGATCCCTGGTATTGATGCCGCTGTACTTGCCAAACTGCTTGAGCAACAGCGAGGCACCATCATTGAAATGTTTAACATGTTCTCTGGTGGTGCTCTCAGCCGTGCTTCTATCTTTGCTCTGGGGATCATGCCGTATATTTCGGCATCGATCATTATCCAGCTGCTGACAGTGGTTCACCCAACGTTGGCAGAAATTAAGAAAGAAGGGGAGTCTGGTCGTCGTAAGATCAGCCAGTACACCCGCTACGGTACTCTGGTGCTGGCAATATTCCAGTCGATCGGTATTGCTACCGGTCTGCCGAATATGCCTGGTATGCAAGGCCTGGTCATTAACCCGGGCTTTGCATTCTACTTCACCGCTGTTGTAAGTCTGGTCACAGGAACCATGTTCCTGATGTGGTTGGGCGAACAGATTACTGAACGAGGTATCGGCAACGGTATTTCAATTATTATCTTCGCCGGTATTGTCGCGGGACTCCCGCCAGCCATTGCCCATACTATCGAGCAAGCGCGTCAAGGCGACCTGCACTTCCTCGTGTTGCTGTTGGTTGCAGTATTAGTATTTGCAGTGACGTTCTTTGTTGTATTTGTTGAGCGTGGTCAACGCCGCATTGTGGTAAACTACGCGAAACGTCAGCAAGGTCGTCGTGTCTATGCTGCACAGAGCACACATTTACCGCTGAAAGTGAATATGGCGGGGGTAATCCCGGCAATCTTCGCTTCCAGTATTATTCTGTTCCCGGCGACCATCGCGTCATGGTTCGGGGGCGGTACTGGTTGGAACTGGCTGACAACAATTTCGCTGTATTTGCAGCCTGGGCAACCGCTTTATGTGTTACTCTATGCGTCTGCAATCATCTTCTTCTGTTTCTTCTACACGGCGTTGGTTTTCAACCCGCGTGAAACAGCAGATAACCTGAAGAAGTCCGGTGCATTTGTACCAGGAATTCGTCCGGGAGAGCAAACGGCGAAGTATATCGATAAAGTAATGACCCGCCTGACCCTGGTTGGTGCGCTGTACATTACCTTTATCTGCCTGATCCCGGAGTTCATGCGTGATGCAATGAAAGTACCGTTCTACTTCGGTGGGACCTCACTGCTTATCGTTGTTGTCGTGATTATGGACTTTATGGCTCAAGTGCAAACTCTGATGATGTCCAGTCAGTATGAGTCTGCATTGAAGAAGGCGAACCTGAAAGGCTACGGCCGATAATTGGTCGCCCGAGAAGTTACGGAGAGTAAAAATGAAAGTTCGTGCTTCCGTCAAGAAATTATGCCGTAACTGCAAAATCGTTAAGCGTGATGGTGTCATCCGTGTGATTTGCAGTGCCGAGCCGAAGCATAAACAGCGCCAAGGCTGATTTTTTCGCATATTTTTCTTGCAAAGTTGGGTTGAGCTGGCTAGATTAGCCAGCCAATCTTTTGTATGTCTGTGCGTTTCCATTTGAGTATCCTGAAAACGGGCTTTTCAGCATGGAACGTACATATTAAATAGTAGGAGTGCATAGTGGCCCGTATAGCAGGCATTAACATTCCTGATCATAAGCATGCCGTAATCGCATTAACTTCGATTTATGGCGTCGGCAAGACCCGTTCTAAAGCCATCCTGGCTGCAGCGGGTATCGCTGAAGATGTTAAGATCAGTGAGCTGTCTGAAGGACAAATCGACACGCTGCGTGACGAAGTTGCCAAATTTGTCGTTGAAGGTGATCTGCGCCGTGAAATCAGCATGAGCATCAAGCGCCTGATGGATCTTGGTTGCTATCGCGGTTTGCGTCATCGTCGTGGTCTCCCGGTTCGCGGTCAGCGTACCAAGACCAACGCACGTACCCGTAAGGGTCCGCGCAAACCGATCAAGAAATAATCGGGGTGATTGAATAATGGCAAAGGCACCAATTCGTGCACGTAAACGTGTAAGAAAACAAGTCTCTGACGGCGTGGCTCATATCCATGCTTCTTTCAACAACACCATCGTGACTATCACTGATCGTCAGGGTAACGCGTTGGGTTGGGCAACAGCCGGTGGTTCCGGTTTCCGTGGTTCTCGCAAATCCACTCCGTTTGCAGCTCAGGTTGCAGCAGAGCGTTGCGCTGACGCCGTGAAAGAATACGGCATCAAGAATCTGGAAGTTATGGTTAAAGGTCCGGGTCCAGGCCGCGAATCTACTATTCGTGCTCTGAACGCCGCAGGTTTCCGCATCACTAACATTACTGATGTGACTCCGATCCCTCATAACGGTTGTCGTCCGCCGAAAAAACGTCGCGTATAACGCCTCGTTTTCCAGGTTTGTTGGAGAAAGAAAATGGCAAGATATTTGGGTCCTAAGCTCAAGCTGAGCCGTCGTGAGGGCACCGACTTATTCCTTAAGTCTGGCGTTCGCGCGATCGATACCAAGTGTAAAATTGAACAAGCTCCTGGCCAGCACGGTGCGCGTAAACCGCGTCTGTCTGACTATGGTGTGCAGTTGCGTGAAAAGCAAAAAGTTCGCCGTATCTATGGTGTGCTGGAGCGTCAGTTCCGTAACTACTACAAAGAAGCAGCACGTCTGAAAGGCAACACCGGTGAAAACCTGTTGGCTCTGCTGGAAGGTCGTCTGGACAACGTTGTATACCGTATGGGCTTCGGTGCCACTCGTGCAGAAGCACGTCAGCTGGTTAGCCATAAAGCAATTATGGTAAACGGTCGTGTTGTTAACATCGCTTCTTATCAGGTTAGTCCGAATGACGTTGTAAGCATTCGTGAGAAAGCGAAGAAGCAGTCTCGCGTGAAAGCCGCTCTGGAGCTGGCTGAGCAGCGTGAAAAGCCAACCTGGCTGGAAGTTGATGCTGGCAAGATGGAAGGTACGTTTAAGCGTAAGCCGGAGCGTTCTGATCTGTCTGCGGACATTAACGAACACCTGATCGTCGAGCTTTACTCCAAGTAAAGCTTAGTACCAAAGAGAGGACACAATGCAGGGTTCTGTGACAGAGTTTCTAAAACCGCGCCTGGTTGATATCGAGCAAGTGAGTTCGACGCACGCCAAGGTGACCCTTGAGCCTTTAGAGCGTGGCTTTGGCCATACTCTGGGTAACGCACTGCGCCGTATTCTGCTCTCATCGATGCCGGGTTGCGCGGTGACCGAGGTTGAGATTGATGGTGTACTACATGAGTACAGCACCAAAGAAGGCGTTCAGGAAGATATCCTGGAAATCCTGCTCAACCTGAAAGGGCTGGCGGTGAGAGTTCAGGGCAAAGATGAAGTTATTCTTACCTTGAATAAATCTGGCATTGGCCCTGTGACTGCAGCCGATATCACCCACGACGGTGATGTCGAAATCGTCAAGCCGCAGCACGTGATCTGCCACCTGACCGATGAGAACGCGTCTATTAGCATGCGTATCAAAGTTCAGCGCGGTCGTGGTTATGTGCCGGCTTCTACCCGAATTCATTCGGAAGAAGATGAGCGCCCAATCGGCCGTCTGCTGGTCGACGCATGCTACAGCCCTGTGGAGCGTATTGCCTACAATGTTGAAGCAGCGCGTGTAGAACAGCGTACCGACCTGGACAAGCTGGTCATCGAAATGGAAACCAACGGCACAATCGATCCTGAAGAGGCGATTCGTCGTGCGGCAACCATTCTGGCTGAACAACTGGAAGCTTTCGTTGACTTACGTGATGTACGTCAGCCTGAAGTGAAAGAAGAGAAACCAGAGTTCGATCCGATCCTGCTGCGCCCTGTTGACGATCTGGAATTGACTGTCCGCTCTGCTAACTGCCTTAAAGCAGAAGCTATCCACTATATCGGTGATCTGGTACAGCGTACCGAGGTTGAGCTCCTTAAAACGCCTAACCTTGGTAAAAAATCTCTTACTGAGATTAAAGACGTGCTGGCTTCCCGTGGACTGTCTCTGGGCATGCGCCTGGAAAACTGGCCACCGGCAAGCATCGCTGACGAGTAACCGGATCACAGGTTAAGGTTTTACTGAGAAGGATAAGGTCATGCGCCATCGTAAGAGTGGTCGTCAACTGAACCGCAACAGCAGCCATCGCCAGGCTATGTTCCGCAATATGGCAGGTTCACTGGTTCGTCATGAAATCATCAAGACGACTCTGCCTAAAGCGAAAGAGCTGCGCCGCGTAGTTGAGCCGCTGATTACTCTTGCCAAGACTGATAGCGTTGCTAATCGTCGTCTGGCATTCGCCCGTACTCGTGATAACGAGATCGTGGCAAAACTGTTTAACGAACTGGGCCCGCGTTTCGCGAGCCGTGCCGGTGGTTACACTCGTATTCTGAAGTGTGGCTTCCGTGCAGGCGACAACGCGCCGATGGCTTACATCGAGCTGGTTGATCGTTCAGAGAAAGCAGAAGCTGCTGCAGAGTAATCTGAAGCAACGTAAAAAAACCCGCCCCGGCGGGTTTTTTTATACCCGTAGTATCCCCACTTATCTACAATAGCTGTACTCTTTTTGTTCATCCCCTGGAGTATTTATGTGGTTACTTGACCAGTGGGCAGAGCGTCATATTACTGAGGCACAATCCAAAGGTGAGTTTGATAATCTTCCGGGAAGTGGCGAGCCATTGATTCTGGATGATGATTCTCATGTGCCACCGGAATTACGTGCGGGGTATCGCTTGCTGAAGAACGCTGGTTGCTTACCGCCAGAACTTGAGCATAGGAGGGAAGCAATACAGCTTCTGGATATTCTCAAAGGTATCCGTCATGATGATCCGCAATATCAAGAGGTTAGTCGTCGATTGTCATTACTGGAATTGAAGCTGCGACAAGCTGGATTGAGTACCGATTTTTTACGCGGCGATTATGCTGACAAGTTGTTGGACAAAATCAACGATAACTAGTGGAGTATGTATGTATCGCATTGGTGAGCTGGCAAAAATGGCAGAAGTAACACCCGACACGATTCGTTATTACGAAAAGCAGCAGATGATGGAGCATGAAGTGCGTACGGAAGGTGGGTTTCGCCTGTATACCGAAAGCGATCTCCAGCGATTGAAATTTATCCGCCATGCCAGACAATTAGGTTTCAGTCTGGAGTCGATCCGCGAGTTGCTGTCGATCCGTATCGATCCTGAACACCATACCTGTCAGGAGTCAAAAGGCATTGTGCAGGAAAGATTGCAGGAAGTCGAAGCACGGATAGCCGAGTTGCAGAGTATGCAGCGTTCCTTGCAACGCCTTAACGATGCCTGTTGTGGGACCGCCCATAGCAGTGTTTATTGCTCGATTCTTGAAGCTCTTGAACAAGGAGCGAGTGGCGTTAAGAGTGGCTGTTGATTTTTTGCACTGGCAGGATTACACTCGCGCCGTTAAATAACCAACTGGAGTTTTTATGAGCCGATATCAGCATACTAAAGGGCAGATAAAGGATAATGCGATAGAAGCATTACTACATGATCCCTTATTCCGACAGCGAGTAGAGAAAAATAAGAAAGGGAAAGGCAGTTACATGCGAAAAGGAAAACATGGCAATCGGGGGAACTGGGAGGCCAGTGGCAAGAAAGTAAATCACTTTTTTACCACTGGCCTTCTGCTTTCAGGCATTTGTTAAGAGCGGTTATTCTGCTCTTTCAGCAAATCACGAATTTCTGTCAGTAATACTTCTTCTTTAGTTGGTGCAGGTGCGGCTGCTGGTTCTTCTTTTTTCCGATTCAGTTTGTTGATTAGCTTAATCGCCATAAAGATGGCAAAGGCCACAATCAGAAAATCAAAGACGTTTTGAATGAAGACACCGTAATGCATCACAACAGCAGGGATATCCCCCTGCGCATCGCGTAGCGTGACAGCAAACTGTTTAAAGTCGATCCCGCCAATTAATAAGCCCAGAGGTGGCATGATGATATCGGCAACCAGTGAAGATACAATCTTCCCGAATGCCGCACCGATAATGACACCCACCGCCAAATCCACCACGTTCCCGCGCATCGCAAATTCGCGAAATTCTTTAATAATGCTCATGTTATTCTCCCTATGAAGCCGACAACCATAAGTCTAACAAATGTTAAGCCATTTTCCTGCCAGGAATGAATTTAATTAATCCCTGATAATCAAAGGGAAATAATAAGGCGTCATTAGACGCCTTATTAATTACAAGAAGAAAGGACTTGGCTGGAACAGTCTTTCGACGTCGGTAATAAACTTTTTATCTGTGAGGAACATAATTACGTGATCGCCTTGCTCAATGCGCAGATTGTCATTGGCAATCATCACGTCGTTTCCACGTACCACCGCTCCAATAATCGTTCCTGGCGGTAGCTTGATTTCATCAATGACTCTGCCGACAACACGTGAGGTACTTTCATCACCGTGAGCAACGGCTTCAATAGCTTCTGCTACGCCGCGGCGCAGTGAGGAAACACCAACAATATCTGCTTTTCGCACATGGCTAAGCAACGCAGAAATAGTTGCTTGTTGCGGTGAAATCGCAATATCGATCACGCTCCCCTGAACCAGATCCACATAAGCGCGACGCTGGATCAATACCATCACCTTTTTCGCACCCATACGTTTGGCAAGCATGGCGGACATGATATTGGCTTCGTCATCGTTGGTGACGGCAATAAACAGATCAACTTGATCGATATGTTCTTCGGCCAGCAGTTCTTGATCCGACGCATCACCAAAAAAGACGATCGTATTCTGCAACTTTTCCGCCAGTTCGGCAGCGCGTTGCTGATTACGTTCGATGAGTTTAACGCTGTAATCTTTTTCCAGACGACGCGCCAGCCCTGCACCGATATTACCGCCACCAACCAGCATGATCCGCTTATACGGTTTTTCCAGTCGCTGTAATTCACTCATCACCGCGCGGATATGCTGTGAAGCGGCAATAAAGAACACTTCATCACCAGCTTCAACAATGGTCGAACCTTGCGGACGAATGGGGCGATCGTGGCGGAAAATTGCTGCCACACGAGTATCGATATGTGGCATATGTTCGCGCATGGTCGAAAGTGCATTACCAATCAGCGGGCCGCCATAATAGGCTTTAACCACAGCGAGGCTGACTTTACCCTCAGCGAAGTTCACCACCTGCAATGCGCCGGGATACTCAATCAGTCGGTAAATATTATCGATAACCAACTGCTCTGGTGCGATCAGATGATCAATCGGTACAGCATCTGAATGAAATAGCTTATCGGCATCGCGCACGTAGTCTGGTGAGCGGATACGAGCGATGCGATTAGGGGTGTTGAAAAGTGAGTAGGCTACCTGGCAGGCAACCATATTGGTTTCATCTGAACTGGTTACAGCAACCAGCATATCGGCGTCGTCGGCACCTGCCTCCCGCAATACGCGTGGATGAGAGCCATGCCCCTGCACGACTCGCAGGTCAAATTTATCCTGCAAGGTCCGCAGACGCTCACCGTTGGTATCGACAACAGTAATATCGTTGTTCTCGCCAACCAGGTTTTCCGCCAGTGTGCCGCCAACCTGGCCGGCACCCAGAATGATAATTTTCATCAGTCGCGACCCGTTATCTCATCACTTTTTGATTAGCTTAGCGTAAAAGAAGCCGTCGCCCTCTTCGGCACCAGGCAGATTTTGCTTACCCGGTTGTTCTGGTGTTCCTGTTTCGCAAAGTTCGGCATCAGCGGTACGTTGCAAAAAGGCTTTAACCTGCAGGCTATTCTCTTCCGGTAACACCGAACAGGTGGCATAGACCAGGGTTCCACCGGATTTTAAATGCGGCCAAATGGCGTCGAGAATTTCAGACTGCAATTGCGCGAGTTCTGGGATATCGCGATCGCGACGTAACCATTTAATATCCGGATGGCGACGAATCACACCGGTTGCTGAACAAGGCGCATCTAATAAAATGCGATCAAACTGTTGCTCGCCACACCATTGAGAAGGGTAACGGCCATCACCTTGTTTCACGGTCGCCTTCATACCAAGGCGTTTTAAATTGTCGTAAACCCGAGAGAGGCGCTGTTCGTCGATATCAACCGCAACAACCTGCGCTTCGGGTGCCACCTCAAGGATATGCGTTGTTTTACCGCCGGGGGCAGCGCAAAGATCCAGAATGTGTTCACCGTTTTGTGGCGCAAGCCAGGCCATGCAACCTTGTGCTGATGCATCCTGAACGGTAACCCATCCTTCTTCAAAACCTGGTAGCACATGAACAGGTGCAGGTGTTTCCAGCCGTACAGCATCAGGGTAATCCGCATGCGGGAAACCTTTCATTCCTGCTTCATCCAGCAATGCAAGCCAGCTGTCGCGGGAATGATGCGTACGATTAACGCGCAGCCACATTGGCGGACGCTGGTTATTGGCTTCGACGATGGATTGCCACTGCTCTGGATACGCTTTTTGCAGACGTTTCAGCAACCAGGAAGGATGCAGATAACGTGCATCACTGGCATTAAACTCGGCTAATAACTCATCTTGCTGACGCTGGAACTGACGTAATACACCGTTAATCAATCCCTTAAGTTGCGGGCGCTTAATTGCAACTGCGCCTTCAACCGTTTCAGCCAGCGCGGCATGAGGTGGAATGCGGGTATAAAGCAGTTGATACAAACCAACCATAATCAGGTAATGAACAGTACGCTGTTTGCCTGTCATCGGACGGGCCATTAGCTTATTAATCAGCCAGTCTAACTGTGAAAGCGTACGCAGTACGCCAAAGCACAACTCTTGAAGAAGTGCTTTGTCTTTATCAGAAACTTTTTGCTGGAGCGGTGGCAGAATGTTGCTTAATGATTGCCCTTGCTCGACGACTTGTTCAACGGCCTGGGCCGCCATGCTACGTAAATTACGTTGTTTTTTCATAAGTATAAAAATGCCCGGCAAGACCGGGCTTAGAAGAGTGGACTATCAGGCCAGACGGTTGCCCGGAACAAACCATTCCCGACGAGAATTCAGGAGGTCTTGTGCGCTCATCGCTTTCTTACCCGCAGGTTGTAACGAGAGCAGGTTCAGGATGCCATCACCAGTCGCAACCTGAATGCCTTGTTTGTTGGCTTCAAGGATCGTTCCTGGTGCAGCGTTGGTTGCCGTATCAATGACCGACGCTTTCCAGACTTTAACCGGCTGTCCTTCAATTTCCAGCCAGCTCATTGGCCATGGATTGAAAGCGCGAATGCAGCGTTCAAGCTGTGCTGCCGAAAGTGACCAGTCAATACGCGCTTCTTCTTTACTCAACTTCTCGGCGTAAGTGACAAGAGTTTCGTCCTGAACTTCTGGTTTCGCCGTGCCGTCTGCCAATTGTTTCAACGTGGTGATAAGCCCTTGTGGGCCAAGCTCTGCCAGCTTGTAGTACAGCGTACCACTGGTATCTTCTGCAGTAATCGGGCAGGAGAGCTTATAGAGCATGTCACCGGTGTCTAAACCAACATCCATTTGCATAATGGTCACACCAGTTTCTGCATCACCCGCCCATAGTGAGCGTTGGATTGGTGCAGCACCGCGCCAGCGTGGCAGCAGTGAACCATGAACGTTGATACAGCCAAGACGCGGCATCTCCAGCACTGCTTTAGGCAGAATTAAGCCATAGGCGACGACAACCATAACATCAGCCTGTAGATCGGCGACCAGTTGCTGGTTTTCTTGTGGACGCAGGGAAACCGGTTGAAAAACGGGCAGACCTTTTTCCTCAGCCAGAACTTTAACCGGGCTGGGCATCAGTTTTTTACCGCGTCCTGCCGGTCGGTCTGGCTGGGTGAACACGCCAACGACGTTATGACCAGAAGACAACAGCGCGTCGAGATGACGCGCTGCAAAGTCAGGTGTACCCGCAAAAATAATACGTAGTGATTCTGACACGTTAGTTCTTATCCTTAAGCCCGGGCTTTCAGACGATCCAGTTTTTCAACTTTCTGACGAATACGTTGTTGTTTCAGCGGTGACAGATAATCCATAAACAGTTTGCCGACCAGGTGATCCATCTCATGCTGAATACAGATGGCTAACAGACCCTCTGCTTCCAGTTCAAATGGTTTACCGTCGCGGTCCAGGGCGCGAATTTTAACTTTCTCTGCGCGTGGCACTAAAGCACGTTGTTCAGGGATCGACAGGCATCCTTCTTCAATGCCTGTTTCGCCGCTTTTTTCTAAAAGCTCCGGATTGATTAACACCAGCCGTTCGTCACGGTTTTCCGAAACATCAATAACAATGATACGTTGATGGATATCGACCTGGGTTGCCGCCAGGCCAATACCTTCTTCTGCGTACATCGTCTCGAACATATCATCGACGATACGCTGAATTTCTGCATTCACTTCTTCTACCGGTTTAGCAACTTTGCGAAGCCGCTCGTCCGGAATATGTAACACTTGCAAAACTGACATAAATCTCCAGAGATGTGTTCAGGAGTTAGAAAGATTATTTCTTCTATTCTAGACAAATCCCCCTCTGATTGACAGCATCACTGACCAATCGCAAAGATTGCTAAGGCTGCTTATGGCAGGGAGATAAGGATGGTCGATACAGAAATTTGGCTGCGTTTAATGAGCATCAGCAGCTTGTACGGCGATGATATGGTCCGTATAGCTCACTGGCTGGCAAAACAGTCGCATATTGATGCGGTTGTATTGCAGCAAACTGGGCTTACATTGCGGCAGGCACAACGCTTTCTTTCATTTCCGCGAAAGAGTATCGAAAGCTCACTTTCTTGGTTGGAGCAACCCAACCATCATTTAATTCCTGCGGACAGCGAATTTTATCCTCCTCAACTTCTTGCGACGACAGATTACCCCGGCGCACTGTTTGTTGAAGGAGAACTGCACGCGCTGCATTCATTTCAGCTTGCCGTAGTGGGGAGTCGGGCGCATTCATGGTATGGCGAGCGATGGGGACGATTATTTTGCGAAACTCTGGCGACGCGTGGAGTGACAATTACGAGTGGACTGGCGCGTGGAATCGATGGTGTGGCGCATAAAGCGGCCTTACAGGTAAATGGCGTTAGCATTGCTGTATTGGGGAATGGACTTAATACCATTCATCCGCGTCGCCATGCTCCACTGGCTACCAGTTTGCTTGAACATGGTGGGGCTCTTGTCTCGGAATTTCCCCTCGATGTTCCTCCCCTTGCTTACAATTTCCCACGAAGAAATCGCATTATCAGTGGTCTAAGTAAAGGTGTACTGGTGGTGGAAGCGGCTTTGCGCAGTGGTTCGCTGGTGACAGCACGTTGTGCGCTTGAGCAGGGGCGTGAAGTTTTTGCCTTGCCGGGTCCATTAGGGAATCCGGGAAGCGAAGGGCCTCACTGGTTAATAAAACAAGGTGCGATTCTTGTGACGGAACCGGAAGAAATTCTGGAAAACTTGCAATTTGGATTGCACTGGTTGCCAGACGCCCCTGAAAATTCATTTTATTCACCAGATCAGGAAGACGTGGCATTGCCATTTCCTGAGCTCCTGGCTAACGTAGGAGATGAGGTAACACCTGTTGACGTCGTCGCTGAACGTGCCGGCCAACCTGTGCCAGAGGTAGTAACTCAACTACTCGAACTGGAGTTAGCAGGATGGATCGCAGCTGTACCCGGCGGCTATGTCCGATTGAGGAGGGCATGCCATGTTCGACGTACTAATGTATTTGTTTGAAACCTATATTCACACAGAAGCTGAGTTGCGTGTGGATCAAGACAAACTTGAACAGGATCTTACCAACGCAGGATTTGATCGAGAAGATATCTACAATGCCCTGCTTTGGCTGGAAAAGCTTGCGGATTATCAGGAAGGACTGGCAGAACCGATGCAACTGGCCTCTGATCCACTCTCCATGCGTATTTATACCCCTGAAGAGTGTGAAAGGCTGGATGCCAGCTGTCGTGGTTTTCTGCTTTTCCTTGAGCAAATTCAGGTGCTTAACCTTGAAACCCGTGAAATGGTGATAGAGCGAGTGCTCGCGCTGGATACCGCAGAGTTCGACCTGGAAGACCTGAAATGGGTAATCCTGATGGTGTTGTTCAATATTCCGGGCTGCGAAAATGCGTACCAGCAAATGGAAGAATTACTCTTTGAAGTGAATGAAGGTATGCTGCATTAATCATTTCTTTAATTCAGCATAAGTTGTTATGGCGAAATCAGCACTGTTCACGGTGCGTAATAATGAGTCCTGCCCAAAGTGCGGGGCTGAACTGGTTATTCGATCCGGGAAACACGGTCCGTTTCTTGGATGCTCACAGTATCCGGCGTGTGACTACGTCCGTCCTCTGAAATCTTCAGCGGATGGACATATCGTCAAAGTTCTGGAGGGGCAGGTTTGCCCTGCATGTGGCGCAAATCTGGTATTACGCCAGGGACGCTTTGGTATGTTTATTGGTTGCAGTAACTACCCTGAATGCGAACATACCGAACTTATCGATAAACCGGACGAAACAGCAATTACATGCCCCCAATGCCGGACGGGCCATCTGGTCCAGCGCCGCTCCCGTTATGGCAAAACGTTTCACTCCTGTGATCGCTACCCGGAGTGTCAATTTGCCATTAACTTCAAACCCATAGCTGGAGAATGCCCTGAGTGTCATTATCCGCTACTCATCGAAAAGAAAACCGCGCAGGGTGTTAAACACTTTTGTGCCAGTAAACAATGTGGAAAGCCGGTTTCGGCGGAATAATAACGTGAATAATAACCTGCAAGGAGACTCTATCGCAGCTGCGATAGATGTCCTCAATGAAGAACGTGTCATCGCCTATCCAACGGAAGCCGTTTTCGGTGTCGGGTGCGATCCTGATAGCGAAACAGCAGTGATGCGACTGTTGGAGTTAAAACAGCGTCCGGTTGATAAGGGGCTGATTCTAATCGCCGCAAATTACGAGCAGCTTAAACCCTATATTGATGACACCATGCTGACTGACGCGCAGCGTGAAACTATATTTTCTCGCTGGCCAGGTCCTGTCACCTTTGTTTTTCCCGCGCCTGCGACAACACCGCGCTGGTTGACGGGCCGCTTTGATTCGCTTGCTGTACGAGTCACCGACCATCCGTTGGTGGTTGCTTTGTGCCAGGCTTATGGTAAACCGCTGGTTTCTACCAGTGCCAACTTGAGTGGATTGCCACCTTGTCGAACAGTAGACGAAGTTCGCGCACAATTTGGCGCGGCGTTCCCGGTTGTGCCTGGTGAAACGGGGGGGCGTTTAAATCCTTCAGAAATCCGCGATGCCCTGACGGGTGAACTGTTTCGACAGGGGTAACATAATGGAAACCTATGCTGTTTTTGGTAATCCGATAGCCCACAGCAAATCGCCATTCATTCATCAGCAATTTGCTCAGCAACTGAATATTGAACATCCCTATGGGCGCGTGTTGGCACCCATCAATGATTTCATCAACACACTGAACGCTTTCTTTAGTGCTGGTGGTAAAGGTGCGAATGTGACGGTACCTTTTAAAGAAGAGGCTTTTGCCAGAGCGGATGAGCTTACTGAACGGGCAGCGTTGGCTGGTGCTGTTAATACCCTCAAGCGGTTAGAAGATGGACGCCTGCTGGGTGACAATACCGATGGTATAGGTTTGTTAAGCGATCTGGAACGTCTGTCTTTTATCCGTCCTGGTTTACGTATTCTGCTCATTGGCGCTGGTGGAGCATCTCGCGGCGTACTACTGCCACTCCTTTCCCTGGACTGTGCGGTGACAATCACTAATCGGACGGTATCCCGCGCGGAAGAGTTGGCTAAATTGTTTGCGCACACTGGCAGTATTCAGGCGTTGGGTATGGACGAACTGGAGGGGCATGAGTTCGATCTCATTATTAATGCAACATCCAGTGGCATCAGTGGTGATATTCCCGCGATCCCGGCATCGCTCATTCATTCAGGCATGTGTTGCTATGACATGTTCTATCAGAAAGGAAAAACTCCTTTTCTGGCATGGTGTGAGCTGCGAGGTTCAAAGCGTAATGCGGATGGATTGGGGATGCTGGTGGCACAGGCGGCTCATGCCTTTCTTCTCTGGCACGGTGTTCTGCCTGACATAGAACCAGTTATAAAGCAATTGCAGGAGGAGTTGTCCGCGTGAATCAGGCCATCCAGTTTCCGGACAGGGAAGAGTGGAACGAGAGTAAAAAATGCGTTTGTTTTCCCGCTCTTGTAAATGGTATGCAGCTCACTTGCGCTATTACTGGAGAGAGTCTGGCGAACCGCTTTGCAGGAGATACGCCAGAACAGTGGTTAGCGAGTTTTCGTCAGCATCGCTGGGACCTGGAAGAAGAAGCGGAAAACTTAATTCAGGAACAAAGTGAAGATGATCAAGGTTGGGTCTGGTTACCTTGATCCAGATATTCGTCCTTCCATTTCACGTAGTTATTTGCGGAATAGCGTAACCCAGCCTTCTCTTCATCACTTAACGGGCGGATCTGTTTGACGGGGCTACCGAGATACAGATATCCGCTCTCCAGCCGTTTATTTTGTGGGACCAGGCTACCCGCACCAATCATCACATCATCTTCTACTATTGCGCCATCAAGTAAAATTGAGCCCATCCCAACCAAAACTCGATTGCCAATGGTGCAGCCGTGGAGCATCACCTTGTGACCAACAGTGACATCTTCGCCAATGGTTAATGGGTTGCCATCTGGGTTGTACGAGGATTTATGAGTGACATGCAACATACTGCCATCCTGGATATTGGTGCGTGCTCCGATCTGTACATAATGTACATCTCCACGAATCACAACGAGCGGCCAGATCCCCACATCATCAGCCAGACGAACGTCACCAATCACGACGCTGCTATCGTCGATCATTACGCGCTGACCGATTTGTGGAAAAAGATCGCGGTATGGGCGTAAAACATCAGACATAATTACCTCAACAATAAATGATTTACTAATGACTTTGGGTGCATTATTGGCCTTGTGCAAGTCTTTTAGCATGCAAAAAAGCACCGTTTTGTGTGCGAATGCAGCAAAAAGGGTGAAAAAGCAACAAACAGAAAAAAAGATCAAAAAAGTACTTGTGCAAAAAATTGGGATCCCTATAATGCGCCTCCGTTGAGACGACAACGTGAAACACTTCACAAGATGGTCGTAACAACAAAGAGAAAAAATCCTGAAATTCAGGGTTGACTCTGAAAGAGGAAAGCGTAATATACGCCACCTCGCGACAGTGAGCTGAAAGCCGCGTCGCAACTGCTCTTTAACAATTTATCAGAC
>NZ_JBJQKY010000041.1:0-26525 GCF_046486595.1 Escherichia sp. WS3063 | reverse complement strand
CATATCCCACCGGCAGAAGCAGAAAAAGCTTATTATGCTTCCATCGGAAACGATGATCTGGCAGCCTGAGTTCACAGATAAAACACTCTCCAGGAAACCCGGGGCGGTTCATCTTGCTTAACATCTAAGTCTAAAGGTATGGATCTGAGGGAGGTAGTTCTCTGTTGTGCCATTTTTGATCCTATCAATTTGAATTCATTGAAAAAATTAGGTGTTCCCTATGCATTAGAACACTCATCATAGTAACCCCACTCGTTTGTGAAAAAAACTAATTTCACAATCAGTTAACTCTCAAAATAACTGATATTCATACTCTCGCTATCCCATATATAGACATCCTTGTTTTAATACAACACTCATGGCTGGCGGCTATACTCCTAACAGATTTGACGCAAATACGGCAATACTCGACTCCACTTATCATCCTGCCACGGCTGAAGTTTTACATGTGCCGTTTCTCGGACGAGGATTGCTCGCGCTCTGTTGAGTATCTGGGGATATTCTTGCTCGATGGAAGTGAAGTGACCAGCTTCACCATGCTCCGCATCCTGAAGAAGATGAGTAACGTTCTGGTAGGCAATTAACATCACATTCCCTGCTCGCCATAACCAGGCGAGTGTGCAAAGTTCGTTATCAGTGAATTGTTTTGTGATTGGGGATTGTTGAACTGCTAGAACGAGAACGCCAGCATCCATTGGCAGTCCCTATAGTAAAACCATAGCTCAGGACGCTTCGTTCAGGATAGATAATTTTATTGTACTTACCTAACTTTCTTACTATAGCACGGTTGAAAAAGTGATTATTACTCAAAAATAAACCTCACCATCAACCATATATTTGAGAGTACTTATCGCCTGCTGGGCGGATATTGTTTTCATTAAAGGATAGTGTTTAAAAACAATGCCATTCATAAAATAGATATCACAGGTTTTATTATCTGTATTGATTATGATTTTTTCGAATGTTTTATAGGCAAGTGTACGACATAGCTCTCGCCCATTTTTACTGGTTAAGTCAATAGCATGAAAATCACCAAGTGAGCTCACCGCTTTACTCTTCAAAGTTTTTAATGATACAGAAGCCCTTCGTAATTCCTTATCTAATACTCTGATTTTTTCTGCTATAGCGGTAACTTCAGGCGCAACAGATAATGCAGCAATTAAATTATTAATTTTCATCTGGAGCTCAATAATTTTCAACTCTAAAGTTTCATTAGCATCTTTCTTGTTTTCAACTGGTTGGATTTTACTACAATTAAAAAGCAACTCATTAATGATATTATAATCAACCAAATCTCTCTTTATTGATGGCCTGTCACATCGATGCAGTCTTCTCATCGGACAAACATAATAGCCATGCAAACTTCCAGATACCGCATGAACAATCATGGTATTACCACAAGCCTCGCACTTCATAACTGTTCGAAGTAGATTTATCAACATAGGATTTTTGCTACTATTGCTAATACCAAAAGGTGCCAACCGAATTTCCTGCACAGCGTAAAACAAATCATCTGATATGACTCTGGGATAATAGCCAGCGATTTCACTTATTCCTTTACCTCTTGCACGATATGAAGGTACGCATATACCTATCAGAGCTTTATTCGCTAATAATTTTTCAATTACAGAAGGTCCCCATGCACTTTCTTTTCCTGAGAAATTCTTTACAGCATGATCATTTAAATACTTGGCTATTGCATTCAATGAGCGCCTTTCCATCCTGAGTTTAAAAATTAGCTCAATAGTTTTCACCCTGTCGGGGTCTGGAACAAAAGCCGTTCTTTTGTCATCTAAGGAGAGCCATCTCGGACAAGACGCCGTCATAATCGTGCCTGACTCCAGTGCATCCTGCCGTTTTTTCTTCCATGATAATTTAACCCGACTTGACTTTATCTCGCTTTCTTCATTTGCCCTTTGTGCTATAAGTATGGCTTTTATTAATGAATATGGATCATTCAAAGAGTCAATATTATAGACTGTATTATCGCAAAGAGTTATAACATCAATACCGTGATTCAAAATCAATTTCAGACGCTCAATCGCTTCACCGACTTTTTCTCTTGAAAGTCTGTCCAGACTTTCAACTAACAATGTAGTTCCTGGCAATATATAACCATGCTCTATAGCATCTAAAAATTCCGAAAAAGCTCCTGATTGTGCATGCTTTCCTTTGAATGCACTTAATCCTAAATCTTCATATGTTATGGTATCAAGATAATAATCACTATTTACCTTTAACCATTCAGCAATAAGTCTTCTCTGTCGGTTTAATGAGTCGCCAGACATCTGACCTGGTGATGAAAATCGCATATATGCTATGGCTTTTTTCATGGTGACACCTGCTAACGTATGCTTTTATAAACCTTAGTGGTGAGATATAATTTTTGTTTAATTTTTATTTAAAAAGACAATTAAGGTCACATTATCTTGAATATACAACAATAATCGTATTGCAATTTTCTTACGCCATAATCTTGAAAGCACAAAAGAATACATAAAAAAATAAAGACATTAACAAAAAGCATAAAACGAGGCTCATATAAATATAAGAGCCTCCATATTTTAGTCGTTTAGAAACAAATTATTTTTAATGTGGTGTGCTTCGTGACAATAAATTAATAACCAACACACCGGCACAAATCAACATCATGCCTATAATGGCTGGCAGGTCCAGCCGTTGGCCGAAAAATCCCCATGACAGTAAGCTAATCAGGACAATACCGACTCCTGACCAGATAGCATAAGCAATCCCTGTAGGAATATAAGCCAGCGTCTGAGCTAATAACCAGAATGATGCACAATAACAAATAATTGTACCAACAGATGGCCATAACCGTGTAAAACCTTCTGAAAACTTCATTAAGGTTGTACCAATGACCTCTGCAAGTATTGCACCACCAAGATAAATATAAGGGTTCATAGCATATTCTTTCCTGTTCAAACTGGAGAGAATTGTACTACAGTTTGAAATCAACTCACCTGTTTCATCATTGTGTACCCATTGATGTTCTTTTATATACCCTCAATAAGCGTTTCATCGCGGCACTCTGGCGACACTCCTTAAAAATCAGATTCGTGCTCACCTTTCCTTCCCGTTCTTCTCTGGTAGCGAACCGGTAATACACCGTTCGCCAGACCTTACCATCAACGACCAGGATTCCTGCCCGCGCCATTTTAGCCGCAGCCTGATTTATGCTGGTTACGGTTGCGCCTGTTACCGCGGCAACGTCCTGTGCACAGAAGCTCTTATGCGTCCCCAGGTAATGAATAATTGCCTCTTTGCCCGTCATACACTTGCTCCTTTCAGTCCGAACTTAGCTTTAATTTCTGCGATCTTCGCCAGAGCCTGTGCACGATTTAGAGGTCTACCGCCCATAACAGGAAGTTGTTTTACTGGTTCAGGGATCGCCTCACCACGGTTAATTCGCGCGGTCATACAAGTCAGTTCATCGGCAGCCTTGCGCCGTAATTCCGTATCAGTAAGCGCATTGGCCCGCATATTCTGGTACAGGCTAGTAACCAGCCAGTAGTGCGCGTTTGATTTCCACGGATAAGACTCTGCATCCGGATACAGGCCACGCTTCCGGCAATACTCGTAAACCATATCAACCAGCTCGCTGGCGTTTGGCAGTCCGGCAATAACGGATACTTCTTCACGGCACCATGCAACAAACTGCCCGGGTGATGGCAGGAATGGTCGATTCTGCCGACGGGCTACGCGCATTCCTGCGTTAACCTGTTCCATTGTGGTGATCCCGTTTTCCCGGAAAGCCAGAACCCACTGGCGGCGGATTTCGTTCAGTTCGTTCTGGTCCCGGTTAGCCAGGCTCGCCGGGAAAGTTGCCAGTAACTGGCTGAACACACCATTGATGATCTGCGCTACCTGCTGTACCTGAGGCTTTTCGTCGTACTGTTCCGGCATGTTGTTGGCGATCCGACGCATCTGCTCACGGTCAAAGTTAATCATCTGTGCGGCGATGTTTTTCATAAATCCACCCCGTAAATCCAGTCTGTGTTTGTCAGGTCGAGTTTTGGTTTGCTAGCTGTCACGCCTGCCTGTTGCTTGTTACGGTTGATTTCGAGTTGGGTCCACTTGTCGCGGAGTTTGGCCGGACTTAGCACGTTACCGGACCAGAAGTTGTCCTGGCATGCCCAGCGGAACAGCACGCACATGTCGCGGTGGTTACGTCCGTCACGTTCACGCATCAGGCGGATATCGTTAGCCCACCCTGCAAAATTCGGTTTTCTGGCTGATGGCGCGATGGTCTTCACCATGTCAAACATCCACTCTGCGGCGGTCAGGTCTTCTGCTGTCCCCCACCTGCTGCCGCTCTGAATTGCAGCATCTGGTTTCTCCACAGGAAGGTCGTTTTCTGGCTGGTCAGAGGATTCGCCAGAATTCTCGGACGAAAAAGGTTTTATATTGTCTTTTGTTAGTTTGTCTTTTGTGTTTACCTGATTCGGGTAAACGTCTTTACCTGATTTGGGTAAACTTTTTTTACCTGATTCAGGTAAATTTACCTCTTTCAGGTAAACTTTATTTTTCTTACCTGATTCGGGTAATGTTGACCATTCACTGACCACATTATTAATGCCGATATTCCGCCCGCTCTGAATAAAAATCCCACGCTTTACCAGAACACTTTTTGCAGCAGAACACTTGTGCGGCAATATCCCGGTTAACTCGGAAAGTTGCTCGTTGCTCACCCAATCCATTTTTTTATTAAAGCCATATGTTTTGCGCATGACAGCCAGGAAGACCAGAAGCTGGTGCTGTGTTAATCCGGCCAGCATCACAGCTTCCAGCAACTCATTTGCAATGCGCGTATAACCATCATCGAGATCTGCCACGCGCCGCTCCTTTTGTGCCGCATCCGGCACTGGAAAATTGAATATCTCAGCAGTGTTTGCCATAATTCCTCCCGCAATGAGTGTGTTACGATTTGCACCTGAAAGTCGGTTCTGTTCCAGCAGACCGGCTTTCGCCATTTCTGAACCTGTCATATTGCCCCCAGCATGGTGGTGACCATCGCCATCAGTGGACCAGCCAGATCTGGGTCCACACGAAACATCGACACAATACCTTCACTAATTTCCTTCAGTTTCTGGTGGCGTGGTGCGTTGAGAATGACAGCCTGTTTTGCCTCACTGAGTTCCTTTTCCATTTCAGCCAACCTAGCCATAAAGCTATCCTGCTCAACCAGGTAACCGCGATATTCCAGCGGTAGTACCGCCAGAATTGCCGGGGTCAGTTCACGCACGTTATTTCGGTATTTTTCAGAATCGAATTTGTTATCGAGGAAGCGGAACAGCTTCTGGCGTGCACGGCTGACATCATCAGGGAAATCGATGGTGCCGCCGCCCAGCTCCCGATACTCATTCACAATGAGTGCGGCAACAACATCCTGATTATCTGCAGCCGACCAGGCGCGAACGGCATCACGGATTTTTTCGTGGCCTGGCGCCTGTTTTGTTTGAGAACGATTTATCACCGCAGTCGGGGTAAATCCGCTAGTCTGTTGGTATGTAATTGGTTGCATAATTGATTCCTTTAGTTTGAATTGACTGTTAATCAGTCTGTTAAGTTGATTGCTTATTGTTAAAGAGCGTGAAATGGAAATTTAAGCTGCGTTCTTTTCGGTGTGTGGAAACAACTTCGGAAGATCCGGGCGAATCTGGTATGCCTTCACAACTCCACCAGTAGCCGTAACAATGCTGCCGACATGTTCAGGGGATACCTTTGCTTTGTTGTGAAGCCACTTATAGACGGCCTGCTGTGAAACTTCGCAGGCATCGCCCAGTTTCTTTTGTGAACCAACTATATTGATCGCTGTTTTGATTGCTGGGTTCATAACAACCTCCGTGGTTAATCTGAACCAAGATTAAAACTATGGTTGTTTTTAGTCAACAACCATTTTCGTTTGATGGAATAAAACCTTGGTTGTACATTTGGTCTATGAAAACAACACTCTCAGAAAGACTTAAAGAAGCCAGATCAGCGCGAGGCCTTACACAAAAGGCACTTGGGGATTTGGTTGGGGTTAGCCAGGCTGCTATTCAGAAAATCGAAACAGGGAAAGCTAACCAAACAACTAAAATCGTGGAGATCGCGAACGCTTTGGGTGTGCGCGCAGAATGGTTATCTTCTGGCATTGGAAATATGTCAGACAGTACAGTGCAACCAATACAATCAACTCTCAGCCATTCCAAATACTTCAAGATTGACGTTCTTGATATAGAAGTCAGTGCTGGGCCGGGAGTCATCAACCGTGAGTTTGTAGAAGTTCTACGCTCGGTTGAGTACTCGTTTGACGATGCTCGTCACATGTTCGATGGTAGGAAAGCGGAAAATATCCGCATCATTAACGTGCGTGGTGACAGCATGTCAGGAACGATCGAACCAGGTGATCTGCTGTTCGTTGATATCACTGTTAAATCTTTCGACGGTGATGGTATCTATGCGTTTCTGTACGACGACACAGCCCATGTAAAGCGCCTGCAAATGATGAAGGATAAGCTGCTGGTCATCTCTGATAACAAAAGCTACTCACCGTGGGACCCGATCGAGAAAGACGAGATGAACCGGGTGTTCATCTTCGGTAAGGTTATTGGGAGCATGCCGCAGACGTACAGGAAACACGGATAATCAGCTGCGTGCTGATGAGGCTTTAGGGTAATGCGCTGAAAGAATTCTTTATAAAAATAACATTACGGGAAAGGCAAAAAATGAGTGATAAAAAACTTATTAAAAAATCAAATAACTGTGTAGATGCATATGCTGATGCATTTGGATATTCATCTTTTGGGGAAGATGACGATCGCTTAGGCTCCATATCTTTCTTTCAGCATGTTACAGAATGGGACGCTGATGGTAGTAATGACACTGAAAGCGTAAAGTACAACATTGCAACAATTCGCATGACGGAAGATTTAATGCTTAAACTCGCTGACTTTATTCGCGATCAGCATGATAGAGCTAAAACCAATAAGTCATAATATTAACAATGAAATACGGTTATTACGAAGCTCCAAACCTAACTGAAAAGCTTGAACAAGCGGCAAGATCATCATCTTTGCACACCGCAGCATTTTCTCAATCAGCTGGTATGTCTGGCGATAATGTACCTATGCTACAATCAAGTGGTAGCGGTGGCTCTGGGAGTAATAATGTGCTTGAATCAAAAGTTGCAAAGCTTGAGTCTGATGTGTCCTACATCCGACGTGACGTTGATGAGCTTAAGACAGATGTCAAATCTATCGACAGAAACATGATCGCTGTTCTGGAGCGACTCGATTCAATAAAAGAGTCACTAGCCAAAAAACCATCCATCGATGCTATCGATAAAAAGATTTCAGACGCAAAGCTTGCGGTATTGCTTGGTGTTCCAGCAATCATCGCTGCAGGAACAGGGCTTTATAAGCTATCAATGTACTTTTTTCTTTAGTGCTTAAGAAACTGCTCGCCACCTCGCATTAGGCAAAGCGATTTTTCATTCCCTATTACCCTTTCTTAACCAATCATCTAAACCCGGCCCCGTGCCGGGTTTTCTTTTGCCCTCCCCTCATCACACACACCGTTAAAAAAACCACCATAACCTCGCTTCAGTTATCGCTATGCGATTCAAGTCACAAAATAAATCCATCCTAAATACAACCAGTTATATCTAAAACAACCAATAAAACAACTTTTGTTGTTGACGATAAAACAACTATAGTTTTAAATAAGTTCATCGCAACAACACAACGATACGGCAACCACCTGATTCACCGTTGCGATGACCGCTTAGATCCGCAGCTTGAATTTCAGCAGGCTCCGGGGAGTGCGAGGGGTGAAGCGGACGCGTGAACGTCGGTGTGACCAGCTGAAATCAACTCAACACTTCATACCTCAGTCGCTTCAACGAGGCGGCTTAGTTATGACAACCGGCGGCCATCCACCGCCTGAATACGCGCAGAAGTCTCTATATGTTCAGCAGCCCAGCTTACGGGCAGGAGTTTTTATGGTTCATCAACATTACGGTACGCAGACCGTTAATCGCGGTGCGGTCATGCCAGGAATGCTGGTCAAACACAAAGATGGTACCTGGACTGCATCGGCTAATTTACGCGGACGGCTTTATCTGCATCGCGGCGTCGAGCGCACTTATACCCGTGACTTGCTCGTGGAAATTTTTCTCGACGGACGCGGCAACGGCCTGAATCACTAATCCCCTTTCCTGTTTTCCTAATCAGCCTGGCATTTCGCGGGCGATATTTTCACAGCCATTTTCAGGAGTTCAGCCATGAACGCTTATTACATTCAGGATCGTCTTGAGGCTCAGAGCTGGGCACGTCACTACCAGCAGATCGCCCGTGAAGAGAAAGAGGCAGAACTGGCAGACGACATGGAAAAAGGCCTGCCCCAGCACCTGTTTGAATCGCTATGCATCGATCATTTGCAACGCCACGGGGCCAGCAAAAAAGCCATTACCCGTGCGTTTGATGACGATGTTGAGTTTCAGGAGCGCATGGCAGAACACATCCGGTACATGGTTGAAACCATTGCTCACCACCAGGTTGATATTGATTCAGAGGTATAAAACGGATGAGTACAGCACTCGCAACGCTGGCTGGGAAGCTGGCTGAACGTGTCGGCATGGATTCAGTCGACCCACAGGAACTGATCACCACTCTTCGCCAGACGGCATTTAAAGGTGATGCCAGCGATGCGCAGTTCATCGCATTGTTGATCGTCGCCAACCAGTACGGCCTTAATCCGTGGACGAAAGAAATTTACGCCTTCCCTGATAAGCAGAACGGCATCGTTCCGGTGGTGGGCGTTGATGGCTGGTCCCGCATCATCAATGAAAACCAGCAGTTTGATGGCATGGACTTTGAGCAGGACAACGAATCCTGTACATGCCGAATTTACCGCAAGGACCGTAATCATCCGATCTGCGTTACCGAGTGGATGGATGAATGCCGCCGCGAACCATTCAAAACCCGCGAAGGCAGAGAAATCACGGGGCCGTGGCAGTCGCATCCCAAACGGATGTTACGGCATAAAGCCATGATTCAGTGTGCCCGTCTGGCCTTCGGATTTGCTGGTATCTATGACAAGGATGAAGCCGAGCGCATTGTCGAAAATACCGCATACACTGCAGAACATCAGCCGGAACGCGACATCACTCCGGTTAACGATGAAACCATGCAGGAGATTAACACTCTGCTGATCGCCCTGGATAAAACATGGGATGACGACTTATTGCCGCTCTGTTCCCAGATATTTCGCCGCGACATTCGCGCATCGTCAGAACTGACACAGGCCGAAGCAGTGAAAGCTCTTGGATTCCTGAAACAGAAAGCCACTGAGCAGAAGGTGGCAGCATGACACCGGACATTATCCTGCAGCGTACCGGGATCGACGTGAGAGCTGTCGAACAGGGGGATGATGCATGGCACAAATTACGGCTCGGCGTCATCACCGCTTCAGAAGTTCACAACGTGATAGCAAAGCCCCGCTCAGGAAAGAAGTGGCCTGACATGAAAATGTCCTACTTCCACACCCTGCTGGCTGAGGTTTGCACCGGTGTGGCTCCGGAAGTTAATGCTAAGGCGCTGGCATGGGGAAAACAGTACGAGAACGACGCCAGAACTCTGTTTGAATTCACTTCCGGCGTGAATGTTACTGAATCCCCGATCATCTATCGCGACGAAAGTATGCGCACCGCCTGCTCTCCCGATGGTTTATGCAGTGACGGCAATGGCCTTGAGCTGAAATGCCCGTTTACCTCCCGGGATTTCATGAAGTTCCGGCTCGGTGGTTTCGAGGCCATAAAATCGGCTTACATGGCCCAGGTGCAGTACAGCATGTGGGTGACGCGAAAAGATGCCTGGTACTTTTCCAACTATGACCCGCGTATGAAGCGTGAAGGCCTGCATTATGTCGTGGTTGAGCGGGATGAAAAGTACATGGCGAGTTTTGACGAGATGGTGCCGGAGTTCATCGAAAAAATGGACGAGGCACTGGCTGAAATTGGTTTTGTATTTGGGGAGCAATGGCGATGACGCATCCTCACGATAATATCCGGGTAGGCGCGATCACTTTCGTCTACTCCATTACAAAGCGAGGCTGGGTATTTCCCGGCCTTTCTGTTATCAGAAATCCACTGAAAGCACAGCGGCTGGCTGAGGAGATAAATAATAAACGGGGGGCTGTATGACTGATTTCACCGGAAGCAATACTCCTGCCGAACATCGCGACAGCTGGCGCACACCACCAGAGATTTTTGCTGCGCTTAATGCAGAGTTCGTTTTTCAACTTGATGCTGCAGCCAGCGAAAAAAACCGACTATGTCGGCTTTTTATCTCACAGGAGCAGAACACATTAACCACTTCATGGCCTGAAGCAATGGGATATGCCTCTGGTTATGTCTGGTTGAATCCACCATACAGCAATATTTCCCCTTTTGTGAAAAAGGCAGCCACTGAAAACAAATTCAGTAGTGTGGGATGTGTAATGTTATTGCCTGCTGACACATCTGTCGGATGGTTTCATGAAGCGATACAAACCGCCAGTGAGGTCAGATTCATCACGGCAGGACGACTGGCATTTATTAACCCACTCACCGGGAAACCCGTCAGTGGAAATAATAAAGGCTCGATGCTCATTATCTGGCACCCATACCCCCGTACACACTGCCACTTTACGACCGTTGATCGTGGAGAGTTGATGGCGTTCGGCTCAAGGATTCTTGCCCGTCGGGAGGCTGCATGACAACCACGGAATGCATTTTTCTGGCAGCGGGCTTCATATTCTGTGTGCTTATGCTTGCCGACATGGGACTTGTTCAATGACACCTCAGCAGGAAAACGCCCTTCGCAGCATTGCCCGTCAGGCTAATTCTGAAATCAAAAAAGCCAGACAGCAGTTTCCGGATAAAAACGTCGATGACATTTGCCGTAGCGTACTGAAGAAGCACCGCGAAACGGTAACGCTGATGGGATTCACACCGACTCATTTAAGCCTGGCGATCGGCATGTTAAACGGCGTCTTTAAGGAGCGATGAACATGAAAAGCAAAATCATCAGGGAGCTACAGGCTCCTTTTTTATTGTTCGCATTCATCCTCAAGCGTATTAACCAACAATTCAGGGATTAATGGAAGATGGCAGACATCATTGATTCAGCATCAGAAATCGAAGAATTACAGCGCAATACAGCAATAAAAATGCGTCGTCTGAACTACCAGACTGTATCCGCAACTCATTGTTGTGAGTGTGGCGATCCGATAGATGAGCGAAGACGCCTGGCTGTTCAGGGTTGTCGGACTTGTGCAAGTTGCCAGGAGGAGATCGAACTTAAGAACAAACAATGGGGACTGTGATGGCCTCAAAGCAGCAAATTTCAACATCGTCCAACTGAGGTGTAAAAATGTTCAGAATCATTTTTCCTAACACCTGGTACGTCGACCACCACGGCACTCCCTGCAAAATCCTGCGTTCTACCCACAACAAAGTTCACTACATCCGAAAAGGCAGAACATGTATCGCCAGCATGTTCCGCTTTAATCATGACTTTGAACCTGTGAATAAAGCTGATGCAGATCGGATAGCAGAAGAGATCGAAACGGCAGAACACATTAAGAAGTTACGTGACATGCGTTCAAAAAGCAGAGGTAACCATGGAATCATACAGCCTCACACTCGATGAGGCCTGTCAGTTTCTTAAGATATCCAGACCAACCGCCACCAACTGGATACGAACAGGCCGCCTACAGGCAACACGTAAAGATCCAACCAAGCCAAAATCTCCTTACCTCACAACACGGCAAGCCTGCATTGCGGCGCTTCAGTCTCCGCTGCATACTGTCCAGGTGAGCGCGGGTGATGGCATAACAGAGGAAAGAAAATGTCACTCTTCCGCAGAAATGAAATATGGTATGCCTCGTATTCGCTCCCGGGCGGGAAACGAATTAAGGAATCTCTTGGCACAAAGGACAAGCGGCAAGCTCAGGAGTTGCACGACAAGCGAAAAGCAGAACTCTGGCGAGTAGAAAAGCTAGGGGATTTACCTGATGTCACTTTTGAAGAGGCCTGCCTAAGATGGCTTGAGGAAAAAGCTGATAAAAAATCTCTCGATTCAGATAAAAGCCGGATTGAGTTCTGGCTTGAACATTTTGAGGGTATAAGGCTTAAAGATATCTCGGAGGCAAAGATTTACTCTGCTGTAAGCAGAATGCATAACAGAAAGACGAAAGAAATATGGAAACAGAAAGTTCAGGCCGCCATCAGGAAAGGTAAAGAACTGCCTGTTTATGAACCAAAGCCAGTATCAACTCAGACAAAGGCAAAGCATCTTGCCATGATAAAGGCCATTCTCCGTGCTGCAGAACGCGACTGGAAGTGGCTGGAAAAAGCGCCTGTCATCAAGATACCAGCGGTCAGAAACAAGCGAGTCAGATGGCTGGAAAAGGAGGAAGCAAAACGCCTTATTGATGAGTGCCCCGAACCACTGAAATCTGTCGTCAAGTTTGCGCTGGCAACTGGTCTGAGAAAGTCGAACATCATAAATCTGGAATGGCAACAAATCGACATGCAGCGACGAGTTGCCTGGGTGAATCCAGAAGAGAGCAAATCAAACCGCGCCATTGGTGTGGCGCTGAACGATACCGCCTGTAAAGTGTTGCGTGATCAAATAGGCAAGCATCGCAAATGGGTGTTTGTACATACCAAGGCGGCTAAGCGAGCAGATGGAACATCAACGCCTGCGGTCAGGAAGATGCGCATCGACAGCAAGACATCATGGCTATCAGCTTGTCGTCGTGCAGGAATTGAAGATTTCCGTTTCCATGACCTCAGACACACCTGGGCAAGCTGGCTGATTCAGTCAGGCGTCCCATTATCAGTGCTTCAGGAAATGGGCGGATGGGAGTCCATAGAAATGGTTCGTAGGTATGCTCACCTTGCGCCTAATCATTTGACAGAGCATGCGAGGAAAATAGACGACATTTTTGGTGATAATGTCCCAAATATGTCCCACTCTGGAATTATGGAGGATATAAAGAAGGCGTAACTGATTGAATTGTAATGGCGCGCCCTGCAGGATTCGAACCTGCGGCCCACGACTTAGAAGGTCGTTGCTCTATCCAACTGAGCTAAGGGCGCGTTGATACCGCAATGCGGTGTAATCGCGTGAATTATACGGTCAACCCTTGCTGAGTCAATGGCTTTTGATCTGGTTGCTGAACAAGTGAACGACCGCGTCTGATTTTCTGATTTATTTCGTTATAGCGGCAAACAAACGCACACCGCTGCGCGTCTGAATCAAGAAAACCCGTATTTTCATGTATCAAGTACAATTTCCCGCCCTAACGGAAAATTGTCCGATCCAATGAGACTGGTAACTATGAAACCAACGTCGGTGATCATTATGGATACTCATCCTATCATCAGAATGTCTATTGAAGTTCTGTTGCAAAAAAACAATGAATTGCAAATTGTCCTGAAAACGGATGATTATCGCATAACCATCGATTATCTCCGAACCCGTCCTGTTGATTTAATCATTATGGATATAGACTTGCCCGGAACAGACGGTTTTACCTTCCTGAAAAGGATCAAACAAATCCAGAGTACAGTGAAAGTATTATTTTTATCATCGAAATCAGAATGCTTTTATGCTGGCAGAGCGATACAAGCTGGTGCTAACGGTTTTGTCAGTAAATGCAATGATCAGAATGATATTTTTCATGCCGTTCAGATGATCCTCTCCGGATACACTTTTTTTCCCAGCGAAACGCTCAACTATATAAAAAGCAATAAATGCAGTACGAATAGTTCAACGGTCACGGTGCTATCTAATCGTGAAGTAACCATATTACGTTATCTGGTTAGCGGATTATCTAATAAAGAAATTGCCGATAAGTTATTACTTAGCAATAAAACAGTTAGTGCACATAAATCTAATATTTATGGCAAGCTAGGTTTGCATTCAATTGTAGAGCTTATCGACTACGCCAAATTATATGAATTAATATAATATTAATTATAATTGATCATAAATATCGCATCCGCTTTCGCCACACCAGGCTGAACACCGCTGGCTAACGCTCGATAATTGGCAAAAAAGTTTAGTGTGACATTGCCATTAGCATCAACTTCCTCAGTCGAGCTCGCCTCCCCCAGTGCGAGCCGGGAGCGATCGCTATTACGTAATTCGATGGCGACGGTTTGTGCCATTGCGGGATCATCCAGAGCCAGCAGGTTGGCATCAGATGCCGGCGTTCCCGTAAATAAAATCGCAACTGAACCCGGAGGACATCCCTCCAGCCGCAGGCTAAAAGGGACGAGTGCCGTGGTATCGCCAGCGCTCAGTAATTGTGTCGTAGGCCATCTGCCTAAATCTACCGTCTTATCCTTATCCGCTGTGTTTACGGTACAGGAGAAATCAACAACGTTACCGTGCAAATTGATATTAATCGTTCCTAAAGGGTCAACTGCCCATCCACTGGAACTCCACAGTAGCCCGCAGAAACAGCTAAAGAGTACTCTTCTCATTCTCCGTACCTCATTGATAATCGACGCGTAAATACCCCAGCGCGCTAAACGGCCCTTCGGTCGGTTTTTGACCGGTAATACTGATAGGCCAGGCGCGAAGTGTGACATTGGCTGCCGCAGCTGCATCCAGACAGAAAGGAATAACGCTATTGAGATCGTTAGGCGTGATCGGCGTATCGTTCTGATCGGCCACAATAAAACCTAAATCCTGATTGTCCGACACCATCGCCTGACCAGAAACGGCACTGGCTTCCAGACGCATTGTTAAATAAGCCTGCGCAGCAACATTCGTACATTTGATCGCAATGCTCTTGGTTTGCGGCATGACACCAGCTGGTCGATTCCCCGGCCCTGCCGCACTAAATAACGATGCGCCGATATCACCAAAATCAAATTCAACAATTTGCCCGGCATTTAATTCGCAGTTTTGCGGTACTTCAACCCGGCCACCAAAACTAATGGTATAAACAGGTGTAACCAACGGATCGTTAGGCGTTGATGTCACATACACGGTAAACATCACCTGTCTGGGGATCTCCACCATGTTAATAAAGGGACGAATAACCTTTAAACGAAATATCAAACGAGAATCCATCACCCCGAACGGAAGGTTTTGCGAAACGTTAGGATCTGTTCCCATACGAATATAATTTTGCGGAGGGAATTGAATATCCATCACGCTATCAACCAGACTCATCGCACCTAATAGATAATCATTTAATTGCATATATTTATAATTATCGATAGTTTCCTGAACAATAAAGTTGGTGACATAACTACGGTATGTATAATTCACCAGCGTGCCGGGTGGACAAATTGCTGATACACCTACCCAGCCGGATTTTTCCGGTAAAACAACAATCTGCCCTGGCTGGTTATTGGTGCTATTAAAGACATTTGAGAGATCATAGTGTTCATCTTCTGCTACGCCAGTACTATTTGCACAAACAGTAGCCCAGGATATGTTTGTTAACCACAAACATGCCATTGCCAATAATAATCTGCAGATTATCTTCATTGATAATTTCCTTTATGAGCCAGGATGTGTGCAAACTGCCGAAATAACAGTGACGGCTTGCTGTAAGCTTTGCTTCGGCAATACATAGTGCGCAATGCAGCGTGAGTTCGCGCCGTTTCCCCACTGAACCAGTAATTCACCAGACAATGGCGCACCGCTTAAATAAACTTGCCCGTCATCACCCACCATACTGGTTATTCCGGTACTGTTTTCCCGTACCAGTGATCCAAACGGCACCGGTTTTCCGCCCTGGGTAACGGTAATGAGCGCCCGCACGCCTATGCGGGTATCAAAATTGGCACGAACCAACGCGCCTTGCGTCGGCACAACGCTGCTAATATTTTTTTCAACATCGATGGAATTCCCCATCGTATTGGTATCAAGCGCGATACGGTTATACCGATAAACCGTGGCATACGGCATCACCGCATAGCCGCGCCAGTCGGTTAAAATTCCAGTTTGATTTTCAATGCGTACACCGCCTGCACCTGGCGCTTTAATCAAAACATTGGTATCCCCTAAAGGCTGGCTCAGCGTTATACCATTTTCATGCCCGACCACACCGCCAGACAGCTGCCAGTTAACGTCATGTTGATCGCGGTCGTAGTTATACCCGACCCCCAGCGTACCGTAAGCGGCCTGCCAGTTTGCCGTGGCGCTGCCCGTATACCCATTATTCGAGGTATCGCCCTGGCTTACGTGATAACTCAGGTTGTGGCCTTCCAGTAAGGTCCCACCAACGCCTGCCAGCCAGCTATTTTGCCCGTTGCTGTTACGGTTGGCGTTAAAGGAGGCATAATCGCGGTCGAGCGCATTTTCCCGGGTGTAGCGACGTTTGGTCAGAACATTGAAAGGCACTGAAACATTAAGTCCGACAATACGTTCGTTATCGGGGATCCCTACAGATTCATTCCACGAAAATGAGAGTGAATAACTGATGCCAACCCAGCTGCTGGTATACCCCACCTGATACCAGGTATCTGAATCCGAAGTATTCCAGTATTTTTGATGGGTACCAGAAATATAAAGCGAGCCAAAGTCATTAAGTGATTGTGAAATATTTAACTGCAAACGGTCTTTACGACTAAAGCGTAAATTGTGGTAATTCACGATTATCGGTTCATCGCGATGCTCACCGTCATAATCGTAATCATATTCGTACCCCTCCATTCGACGATACGCAACATCATCAAGGGTATAAAAACCTTGTGTCGAATAGCGGTAACCCATTAACTGAAAATTGGTGCCGAAAGTGTTCATTGATTTCGCATAGAGGAAGCGAATGGAATCCCCCTCATGACGACTGTCGTCGGCTAACTGACTGCGCGCATGCGTTACATCCAGCGACACTGCGCCCCAGTTCCCGAGGTTGCGCCCCAGCCCTAACAAAAAGGCGGTGTAATTTGCAGATAATTGCGTCCCGCCGTAGGCAGTAAATTCCTGTGGTAAACCGCCGAGTGCCGTGCCCTGAAAAAAGAAAGGCGACGATTGCTGACTATTACCGCTACGAAAATCGCCCGCCGTCAG
This sequence comes from Escherichia sp. WS3063, assembly GCF_046486595.1. NCBI lineage: Bacteria > Pseudomonadati > Pseudomonadota > Gammaproteobacteria > Enterobacterales > Enterobacteriaceae > Escherichia > Escherichia sp. WS3063. Next base: position 9,441 of record NZ_JBJQKY010000041.1, on the reverse strand, counting down.
GTCAAATTTGAAACGCCCTTCGCGTTGTAAAATTGGCACTGTTGAATACGGAATCGTGTAATTCTGCTGATTACCATCACGCTCGTCGATGGTGACGTCCAGATCGCCATTTGAAGATGTCGGGTGCAAATCTGTAATTTCAAAAGCGCCGGGGGAAACATAGCTTTGATAGATAATAAAACCATTTTGCCGAATCGTTAGCTGGGCCGCCGTACGGGCAATCCCACGTACCGTTGGAGCAAACCCCTGCTGGCTATCAGGATACATATTATCGGAAGAATAAAGCCGTACACCTCGAAATCCAACGCCATCGAAAATATCACTCCCTGTATTACCGTCTCCCATTACCAGTTCACTTTTCAGCGGAATAATGGCGCGCTGTACCCAGGTGCCAATATTATTCCACTGTTCTGAATGATATCCATTTCCGCGAAAATAGTTCCAGGAACCATTGTTGCGTAAACGCCACGGGCCAATATTAATCCCGCTGAGTTCACTAAAAAAATAGCTATCGTTACCATTACCTCTGTTACCGGTGAAATTATAATTCAGGAGTAAAGCAGGAATACCTTCATCCCACTCTTCAGGCGGAATGTAACCGTGAGCGCTACTCAACAACGCTATCTGAGGAATAGTGATGTTCAGGCGCATCGCTGCAAAATCAAAGTTAATTGTGGCATCAGGTACAGCTTTCAGTAAATTGATGCATTTATTATTTTGCTGCTGGGCTAACTCGGGGAATGCACTGCTATTAAGGCCAATTCGTTCAAGGAGTGCCTGGTTAAAACAAGGCATTAACCCACCTGATTTATCACCTGTATTTACTGTCGTCGATTCAAATACGATATCCTGTGAACCAATGAACTCATCATTACGCCAGAGATCCACCCGATACACGCCCGCAGGTTGATGATTACCTCTCTCAAAGCGCGATAAATCAGCAACGGATGTGCCATTCTCTAATAAAAATGCCGGGTTGAAATAACTTTCCGCATAGCTTAAAAAGGAAGGTAAAATGGCAAGAGATGAATAACAAATTCCGGCCAGACACCAGGTATACCTCTGCGGAATATCCGTAGTAGTGGGTATTTTCATAATTAGCTCTGATATTGTCAGATGATTCGGTTAGTTTAAGTTCACTTCTCTGACCGGGGTTACTGAACCATAATCATTAACGGTCTGAAATTTCAGCTTTCCCTGCACTCCTGAGGGTAAGGGAATTTGTGAATTAACTCTGGGTGCAGCCATAGCATTCCCCAGTTTTTGGCTGCCCACTTGCAGGTTAACCAGGGTGACATAAAAAGGTGATGGATTATGAACATTGATATAGTTACCGGATCGCGAAAACTTGAGTGTGTCCGGCGCTTCTGCGGGTAATTCTTGTAATTGAATTGGACGGAGAAATAATTTCATGCGCGATAAAATCGCCAGTTGCAAAACATTCCTGCCGTTCAATGCATTTTTATCTACCGAAGGGATCGTCTTAACATTCATCCAGAACAGAGACTCACGATCTGCCGCCAGCGGTGGACCGGTGTAAATAATACGCAAAGTATTTTCGCTTTTGGGTTCACTAACAAACAGTGGCGGTGTAATGATGAATGACTTTTCTTTTACACCGCTGCTGTTTTCAATCCACGAATTGACCAGAAAGCGCTCATTGGTATGGCTATTTCTGATCCATACCGCAGTCTGTTTAGCATCAGCGGGATAAATAATACGCGTGGCACCTAATGCGATCCCTCCGGCAGCATGGGCGCTGGTCGAAATGATTAAATAAAATATAATGAGCATCAATAACTTTATTTTAGTCATCATAGTTAATACGCCTTGTGTATTCCTGACGGCAAAAATAAGGAGTATAAAGAAATGATTGCTTTGGTTTCTTACACACATCATTCCCTTTTCATTTAATAAAGCGGCATGATACAAAGTGAACGTGATTTCGATTTACATTGCCACCATACCGCTTCAGACAACCGGTACATTACTTTGTTATAAGACGTGATATATAATTCAAAACAACGTGGTTTTGATTATTCGTATCTCATAATAAAAGTCGCGTCAGCATTTGCTTGCCCTGCTGATGCACTTGTACCGGTGCCTTTATAACGTGCAGAAAAATGAAGAACGTTGGTCCCGGGGATCAAGTTCTGGTTGGTTGAGAAGCTATTCCCATCAGGTTTGAGAATTGCGGATGTATTATCAAGTATTTCAATACCGACACCCGTTGCTGTTGTTGTATTAGTACTGGATGCAATGGCCAATAAATTATCATTGATTGCATCCGCCTGACCAGAAAATGCAACGGCAGCATTAGCGGCAACGACAGGATCGCAGTCGTTCAACTGTATAGTGAATGGAATTAATGCAGAGGTATTACCAACAGCATTGAAAATATCGGTACGATATTGACCGAGTGTGACAACCTGGTCTGCCGAGTCAGTATTCACTGAACAGGCAGCATTCACCAGTTCGCCTTCAAAGTGAATTGTACCGCCATCTACAACGGCAGCATAACTACCCGTAGCGGCGAATAGTGCGGCGGCCAGCGCAGACGAAATAAATCTTAATTTCATATATATTCCTTCAATCTCATTTATCGACTCCACATCCGTATATAACCGATTACTTTATTTAAGACACTGATAGTAGTAAAATTCCTTTTTATCCTCTAAGAATGTCTTAATTGAAAATATGCACTCTATTCTAAAAAATAGAGAGCCCCGTTAGATGAATATTTCCGCGCAAAATATATTCAACACAAATATAGACCTGAAGCGGTAAATTACCAGGCTGAAAATTCTTTTTATATTGTCAGGTATTTCTTAAATTATCTTAATCCTTAGACAAGGAAATAAATCAGTTCCAGATTTACAACGCCATCATGGACGAAAAATGAAGCTTTCAATCTCAGCGACGGTGCGCCTCACCTTCGCAAGAGGTCGCTTCACGCGATAAATCTGAAACGAAACCTGACAGCGCGCCCCGCTTCTGACAAAATAGGCGCATCCCCTTCGACCTACGTAACAGATGGAATCCTCTCTCTGATGGCAGCAAAGATTATTGACGGTAAAACGATTGCGCAGCAGGTGCGCTCTGAAGTTGCTCAAAAAGTTCAGGCGCGTATTGCAGCCGGACTGCGGGCACCAGGACTGGCCGTTGTGCTGGTGGGTAGTAACCCTGCATCGCAAATTTATGTCGCAAGCAAACGCAAGGCTTGTGAAGAAGTCGGGTTCGTCTCCCGCTCTTATGACCTCCCGGAAACCACCAGCGAAGCGGAGCTGCTGGAGCTTATCGATGCGCTGAATGCCGACAACACCATCGATGGCATTCTGGTTCAACTGCCGTTACCGGCGGGTATTGATAACGTCAAAGTGCTGGAACGTATACACCCGGACAAAGACGTAGACGGTTTCCATCCTTATAACGTCGGTCGCCTGTGCCAGCGCGCGCCGCGTCTGCGTCCCTGCACCCCGCGCGGTATTGTCACGCTGCTTGAGCGTTACAACATTGATACCTTCGGCCTCAACGCCGTGGTGATTGGCGCATCGAATATCGTTGGCCGCCCGATGAGCATGGAACTGCTACTGGCAGGTTGCACCACCACCGTGACTCACCGTTTCACTAAAAATCTGCGTCACCACGTAGAAAATGCCGATCTACTGATCGTTGCCGTCGGCAAGCCGGGCTTTATTCCTGGTGACTGGATCAAAGAAGGCGCAATTGTGATTGATGTCGGCATCAACCGTCTGGAAAATGGCAAAGTTGTGGGCGACGTCGTGTTTGAAGACGCGGCTAAACGCGCCTCATACATTACGCCTGTTCCGGGCGGCGTTGGCCCGATGACGGTTGCCACGCTGATTGAAAACACGCTACAGGCGTGCGTTGAATATCATGATCCACAGGGTGAGTAACATGGCGACATTTTCTTTAGGTAAACATCCGCACGTTGAGCTGTGCGACTTGCTGAAACTGGAAGGCTGGAGCGAAAGCGGCGCGCAGGCGAAAATCGCGATTGCCGAAGGCCAGGTGAAAGTCGACGGTGCGGTTGAAACGCGCAAACGCTGCAAAATCGTCGCCGGGCAGACAGTGAGTTTTGCAGGTCACAGCGTACAGGTTGTTGCCTGATCCCTTTCCCGGCCTGTAACAACAGGCCGGTTCTCTTTTCAGACTGTTGCCCTCTACGCCCCGTTCATCCATGCTGATAGCATCGACATTTTGCCGAAGCGACCATCATGCCAACCGTTATTACGCACGCCGCCGTTCCCCTTTGCATTGCTTTAGGGTTGGGTTCGAAAGTCATCCCTCCGCGCCTGTTATTTGCCGGAATCATCCTGGCGATGCTGCCCGATGCCGACGTCTTGTCGTTTAAATTTGGCGTTGCTTACGGCAATGTTTTTGGTCATCGCGGGTTTACCCATTCGCTGGTGTTTGCGTTTGTTGTCCCGCTGTTATGTGCGCTGATTGGACGCCGATGGTTCAGGGCTGGGCTGATTCGCTGCTGGCTGTTTTTAACCGTCTCGTTGCTATCGCACAGCTTGCTGGATTCGGTAACCACTGGCGGTAAAGGCGTTGGCTGGCTGTGGCCGTGGTCAGATGAACGCTTTTTCGCCCCCTGGCAGGTGATTAAAGTCGCGCCGTTTGCATTGTCTCGTTACACCACAGCGTACGGGCATCAGGTGATTATTTCTGAATTGATGTGGGTGTGGTTGCCGGGGATGCTACTGATGGGAATGTTGTGGTGGCGCAGACGATAACCGGATGCGAAAACTCGCATCCGGCAATAGCGCAATTACTTACGACGCCAGGTGGTCCCTTGTGGGCCATCTTCCAGCACGATCCCCATCTCGTTAAGACGGTCACGCGCCGCATCTGCCGCCGCCCAGTCTTTGGCTTTACGGGCATCCAGACGCTGTTGAATTAACGCTTCAATCTCAGCCACTTCGCTGTCGTCTGCCTGCGCGCCGCTTTGCAGGAACGCTTCCGGTTCTTGCTCCAGCAGGCCCAATACGGCGGAAAGTTTACGCAGGTGAGATGCCATTGCATTCGCCGCTGCCATATCTTCTGCTTTCAGACGGTTCACTTCACGCGCCATATCAAACAGCACGGAATAGGCTTCCGGGGTGTTGAAATCGTCGTCCATCGCTTCAATAAAGCGCGCTTCAAACGCTTCGCCACCGGCAGGCGCAACAGTTTTATCTGTGCCGCGCAGCGCAGTGTAGAGACGCTCCAGCGCCGCACGCGCCTGCTTCAGGTTCTCTTCGCTATAGTTCAGCTGGCTGCGATAGTGCCCCGACATCAGGAAGTAACGCACGGTTTCCGCGTCGTAGTATTTCAGCACATCGCGCACGGTAAAGAAGTTACCCAGCGATTTGGACATCTTCTCGCGGTCAACCATCACCATCCCCGAGTGCATCCAGTAGTTCACATACTGGCCATCATGGGCACAGGTGGACTGCGCGATTTCGTTCTCGTGGTGCGGGAACATCAGGTCAGAACCGCCGCCGTGGATATCAAAGTGGTTACCCAGCTGCTTGCAGTTCATTGCCGAACATTCAATGTGCCAGCCTGGACGGCCCGCGCCCCACGGAGACGGCCAGCTCGGCTCGCCCTCTTTCGACATCTTCCACAGAACGAAGTCCATCGGGTTGCGTTTGTCATCGACCACGTCAACGCGCGCGCCTGCCTGCAGCTGGTCGAGATCCTGACGCGACAGCACGCCATAGGTCGGATCGGTCGGGACGTCGAACATCACGTCGCCGTTGTCCGCCACATAAGCGTGACCTTTGGCGATCAGTTGTTCAGTGAGTTCAATAATTTCTGCGATATGGTGCGTCGCGCGCGGCTCCATATCCGGGCGCAAAATGTTCAACGCATCAAAATCTTTGTGCATTTCGGCGATCATGCGATCCACCAGCGCCACAAAGCTTTCGCCATTTTCATTGGCGCGTTTGATGATTTTGTCGTCGATATCAGTAATGTTGCGCACATACTTCAGCTTATAGCCGAGGAAACGCAGATAGCGCGCGACCACGTCAAAGGCAACAAAGGTACGCCCGTGACCGATATGACAGAGATCGTAAACGGTGATTCCACACACGTACATGCCGACTTCCCCGGCGTGAATAGGCTTAAATTCCTCTTTTTGGCGTGTCAGAGTATTGAAGATTTTTAGCATCGAAGATTCCGTTTAGACATGTGTGGGTAATTGAGTTGCGTATAATACCCATATTTCCCGCGCGAATCAGCATACATTGCGTGATGATCCGATCGTGCGGTTATGCTATAACACCACCCTATATATGACCCGAACCGGGTTGAAGCACCAATCAAACGGAACAGGATGCAAAAATGGTTACTTTCCACACCAATCACGGCGATATTGTCATCAAAACTTTTGACGATAAAGCACCTGAAACAGTTAAAAACTTCCTGGACTACTGCCGCGAAGGTTTTTACAACAACACCATTTTCCACCGTGTAATCAACGGCTTTATGATTCAGGGCGGCGGTTTTGAACCTGGCATGAAGCAAAAAACCACCAAAGACCCGATCAAAAACGAAGCCAATAACGGTCTGAAAAATACCCGTGGTACGCTGGCAATGGCCCGTACTCAGGCACCGCACTCTGCAACTGCACAGTTCTTCATCAACGTGGTTGATAACGACTTCCTGAACTTCTCTGGCGAAAGCCTGCAAGGTTGGGGTTACTGCGTGTTTGCTGAAGTGGTTGAAGGCATGGACGTGGTAGACAAAATCAAAGGTGTGGCAACCGGTCGTAGCGGTATGCACCAGGACGTGCCAAAAGAAGACGTTATCATTGAAAGCGTGACCGTTAGCGAGTAATCGTGGCGACACTCTTTATTGCAGATCTTCATCTCTGCGCGGAAGAACCGGCGATCACCGCCGGTTTTCTGCGTTTTTTAGCGGGGGAAGCCCGCAAGGCCGACGCGCTGTATATTCTTGGCGATCTGTTTGAAGCGTGGATTGGCGACGACGATCCCAACCCACTCCATCGCCAGATGGCGGCAGCGATCAAAGCGGTGTCCGATTCCGGTGTTCCCTGTTATTTCATTCATGGCAACCGTGATTTTCTGCTCGGCAAACGCTTTGCCCGTGAAAGCGGCATGACGTTATTGCCGGAAGAAAAGGTGCTCGAACTGTATGGTCGCCGGGTATTGATTATGCATGGCGACACGCTGTGCACCGATGACGCCGGTTATCAGGCTTTTCGCGCCAAAGTCCACAAACCCTGGCTGCAAACGCTATTCCTCGCCCTGCCGTTGTTTGTGCGCAAACGCATTGCCGCGCGAATGCGAGCGAACAGCAAAGAAGCCAACAGCAGTAAATCGCTGGCGATCATGGACGTTAACCAAAACGCGGTGGTCAGTGCAATGGAAAAACATCAGGTGCAATGGCTGATCCACGGACATACCCATCGCCCGGCGGTACATGAACTTATCGCCAATCAGCAACCTGCTTTTCGCGTCGTGCTGGGTGCCTGGCATACGGAAGGTTCAATGGTGAAAGTCACGGCGGATGACGTTGAGCTGATTCATTTTCCGTTTTAAATACCCGCAACTTTGCTGATTTCACAGCCACGCAACCGTTTTCCTTGCTCTCTTTCCGTGCTATTCTCTGTGCCCTCTAAAGCCGAGAGTTGTGCACCACAGGAGTTTTAAGACGCATGTCTTCCCGCAATAATCCGGCGCGTGTCGCCATCGTGATGGGGTCCAAAAGCGACTGGGCTACCATGCAGTTCGCCGCCGAAATCTTCGAAATCCTGAATGTCCCGCACCACGTTGAAGTGGTTTCTGCTCACCGCACCCCCGATAAACTGTTCAGCTTCGCCGAAAGCGCCGAAGAAAACGGTTATCAGGTGATTATTGCGGGCGCAGGCGGCGCGGCGCACCTGCCAGGCATGATTGCCGCCAAAACGCTGGTGCCTGTGCTGGGCGTGCCAGTACAGAGCGCCGCACTGAGCGGTGTCGATAGCCTCTACTCTATCGTGCAAATGCCACGCGGCATTCCGGTGGGTACGCTGGCGATTGGTAAAGCTGGCGCGGCAAACGCGGCGTTACTGGCAGCACAAATTCTTGCGACTCATGATAAAGAACTGCACCAGCGTCTGAATGACTGGCGCAAAGCACAAACTGATGAAGTGCTGGAAAACCCGGACCCGCGAGGTGCGGCATGAAACAGGTTTGCGTCCTCGGTAACGGGCAGTTAGGCCGTATGCTGCGTCAGGCAGGCGAACCGTTAGGCATTGCTGTCTGGCCAGTCGGGCTGGACGCTGAACCGGCGGCGGTGCCTTTTCAACAAAGTGTGATTACCGCTGAGATCGAACGCTGGCCGGAAACCGCATTAACCCGCGAGCTGGCGCGCCATCCGGCCTTTGTGAACCGCGATGTGTTCCCGATTATTGCTGACCGTCTGACTCAGAAGCAGCTTTTCGATAAGCTCCACCTGCCGACCGCACCGTGGCAGTTACTTGCCGATCGCAGCGAGTGGCCTGCGGTGTTTGATCGTTTAGGTGAGCTGGCGATTGTTAAGCGTCGCACTGGTGGCTATGACGGACGCGGTCAATGGCGTTTACGCGCCGATGAAACCGAACAGTTACCGGCTGAATGCTACGGCGAATGTATTGTCGAGCAGGGCATAAACTTCTCTGGTGAAGTGTCGCTGGTTGGCGCGCGCGGCTTTGATGGTAGCACCGTGTTTTATCCGCTGACGCATAACCTGCATCAGGACGGTATTTTGCGCACCAGCGTCGCTTTCCCGCAGGCCAACGCGCAGCAGCAGGCGCAGGCCGAAGAGATGCTGTCGGCGATTATGCAGGAGCTGGGCTATGTGGGCGTGATGGCGATGGAGTGTTTTGTCACCCCGCAAGGTCTGCTGATCAACGAACTGGCTCCGCGTGTGCATAACAGCGGTCACTGGACACAAAACGGTGCCAGCATCAGCCAGTTTGAGCTGCATCTGCGGGCGATTACCGATCTGCCGTTACCGCAACCGGTAGTGAATAGTCCGTCGGTGATGATCAACCTGATTGGTAGCGATGTGAATTATGACTGGCTGAAACTGCCGCTGGTGCATCTGCACTGGTACGACAAAGAAGTCCGTCCGGGGCGTAAAGTGGGGCATTTAAATTTGACCGACAGCGACACATCGCGTCTGACCGCGACGCTGGAAGCCTTAATCCCGCTGCTGCCGCCAGAATATGCTAGCGGCGTGATTTGGGCGCAGAGCAAGTTCAGTTAATTGATGCTCATTTTCTTGCCGCATGCGGCGTGAACGCCTTATCCGGCCTACCGTTCCAACACCGACTGTAGATACTGTTATGGCCTGCAAGTTTTTTCCTGGTCCGGTTTCCCGGATTGCAGGCATGCCAGACACAGCGCCGTCAGGCGCTGTTGTTTCATCCCTTCCGCGATTTTT
>NZ_JBJQKY010000040.1:0-26731 GCF_046486595.1 Escherichia sp. WS3063 | reverse complement strand
AACTCAGGGGTGAAAGTACGTTTGGTTTTCTTGTTCATTAAGTCACCTGTTTTGTGTTGAGGTGAGAATATCACCTTTAATCAGGTGGCCAAATTTACTGTGCCACTACAGGTTCCGGTACTATGATTGCGAGACAGGACAGTATCTGTGTGCTGATCCGATTGGACTGTCGGGGGGAGTAAACCTTTACAATTACGCTCCAAATCCACTGGTATGGATTGATCCCTTGGGATTGTTAGCTGGTCCAGGAGAAGATTTATACGTTGGTACATATGGTTCTTCAATTTATGCGAATGGTAAAACAGGGCTTAATGCAACTCATACACCTCATCATGCCATTCAGGATGCGGTAAGCCCCACAACAAAATGTAAGGGAATTACGATAAATCTGCGTAAAGATTTACATGCTCTTACCTGGACATTCAGACGAGCATTTGTTCGAGGTTTGACAAAAGAACAATATTTGAAAAGGGATATAGATGACCTAAGAAAAATCTTAACAAATGCAGGCTATGATAAAAAGGTCATCACTGAACAACTATATGAGTTAGCCAGACAGAATAAAAAACTTTGGGAATCATTAAATATATGAATATGAATAAAAAAGAAGCATTAGAGTTCCTGTCACTACATCAACCAATGCCCGCGGATTGTGATATTACTCAGGATCTTATAGATAAATACGATGAGGTACGAATTTACTTTCTTTCCCATCCCGATAAAGATGCAATACCTTTATTTTTGCGATCTTTTGGTGAGGGTGATGGTCTTGGAGTATATCAAATTGTTGAGGATTTTCTCTATAAGTGTGATTTTAATGATGTTGTTATAAATATCGTTAACATACTCGAAAATCCTAACACAATAAAAAGCGTTAGGCTTTGGTGTACTATATTAACAATGTCTTTCCCAGATAAAAGAATGGTAAACGGGTTGAAAATTTCGGCTCAATCGCATGATGAAGATATTCATGATATGGCATTACTTGGCTTGAAGCTCATTGAAGAAAAATTCCCCATTTAACCTGTAAAATTACAGGCTGAGGGTATCACAGAACGCTTCACCCGCGACCTGATGGGGCATCTTACGTCATGGCGAATAGCGGACCATGCCCCGCTGACATTTGAGCACGACCTGTGCGGCATGGAAACCTCCCGACGCAGCGAAGCTACGACAAAGCGTATAACCTCACCGCAATCGCCGACTCGCTGCGCGGCTCCATGTTCAACACCATCACGGCAAACGACCAGATAAGCCACGCCACCTGGACGGGTGATTCCAGCCAGTTTCCGCTGTGCGAGGAGCTGTTCACTTACGATAAAAACCTGAACATTACCCGTCGCCAGATCAGGGTGAATAACGTACTGGAAAGCGAGACGCACCAGCAACAGCAGCATGGTCGTGTGGTATCGCGGGAACATGAAGGCTGGCGGCACTCGACGCATCGCATCAACCCGGACACCGGAAAAGGGGAAGACGGGAGATTTGTCCGGGTGGTGAATGCGCACAACATCACCTGGAAATATGATGTTAACGGCAGGCTGGTACAGAAACTGGTGGATAAAGGGGGTTATCGCCCACTGGAATGGCGTTATAAATGGGATGCACGCAGCCAGTTGACCGGACTGGAAACACCGGAGGGCGAACGCTGGGAATATAAGTATGACCCGTTCGGCAGGCGCATCAGCAAGCGCTGTACCAGCCGCGACAAACGCGGCATGGATTTTCACTGGAACGGCGACCAGTTGACGGCGGAAATTCCGGTTGGCGCTGACGGCAAACCGGAAGATGAAAACGCCATCCGCTGGATATACGAGCCGGGAGATTTCACGCCGTTTGCGCGTTATGAAAAGGGGCAACTGCATTATGCGGTAACAGACACAACTGGCCGCGTACAAGAACTGCTGACCGAAGAGGGTCTGATAGTCTGGAAAGGCAAGCAGCAGCTCTGGGGGCGTGAGGAAGGCATCAGTAAAGAAGATGCGCCCACATGCCGGTTACGTTTTCCGGGGCAGTACGAGGATGTTGAGTCAGGCCTGTACTATAACCGATTCAGGTATTATGATTGCGATACGGGGCAGTATCTGTGTGCTGATCCGATGGGGCTGAGAGGTGGGGATTGCCTGTATGGATATGTATTTAATCCGCTAAAAATTATTGATCCGTTAGGGTTAACTGGTGACGATACTGTTAGAGTTAGACATCATACTTCAACAGAGGGTATTGATGGAATTAGCAAGGATGGGTCTATCAACCCTGCCAGAGGCAATCCTGTTGGTGTACACGTTGAGGTGGAGCCATTTGGAGATCCTAAAACGGCAGGTGCAGAAACAGGGGCATGGAAGAATGGTTCTTATGTAGAGTTTGATGCTTCCAAAGATTCACTTACTAAAACAAATGTTGGGCCAAGAAATACAGCCGTTATACCAACAGACGATCCTTTACCATTAAACGATAAAAACCCTATATACAAAAAAGACTCTTTTTGGTCACGAATAATGAGTTTTATTAAAGGATGTGATTCATGAAAATATACTGCAATAGCGACTTCTTATTGGGGTTATATGCTTTTTTAAGGCAATTGGAACTTTCAATGCATCGAGGAATGGATGAATGGGAAGCACTGGACAATTATATTCGCTCACGTGAAGTAATTGAAGTCATAACCTGCCTGACAAACGATAATGCTATCTATAATTTACAAATAAAAATCAGCTTAATTTCAAAATTAATATTATGCATCTTTAAAAAAGGATATATTAAAAATAATGAGGCTAAAAAATTAATTACGTTACTTGTTTCTTTTCGTGATATGTTACATGAAAGACGCCCAGATAGAAATAATATTATCAATCTGAGGGTTGATATATATAATTTCGCCAGTTTGATCCGAAGTAGAATTTACAAAGACAAAATTAGATTACAAATGGCTGATAAAATTGAGCATTATAATCAAAGTGATTATGGCGTTTTTTATAAAATGGAAGATATTCTCTCGGTTGAGTGGTGCAAACCCCTTATTAGTATTCATAAAATTTGACTTATTAACAGAATTTTTAATATCACATTATTTTAGGAGCATAAATGAAAGAGGGGTGGAGGTTAGATGATATATTTGGAGATTCGATCAAAGAAATTAGAGAAAGAGATAAAAAATTTCTCCCGGAAGTATCGTGGTTTTCCAATATGGATATTGAAAAACTAAATGATTACATGACAAAATATCCTTTTGATTCCTTTGAGTCAATACCTAAAGATGATTCAGGTCTTACTTTCCCTGTTTTTGAAAATATTATCTTTACCCTTCCTGTACGCTATCGGCATTGTCCTACCAGGATTGTATATGTCGATGGGCTAGCCTTTCTTAAAAAATTAGGAGATGGAGCATTCTGCATTGATCCGCGTAGATGGCATAAAATCAAAAAATATATATCAAAAGGGTATGTTGAATATCCAGAGGCATCTAACAGTGAATTTGGTGTTTCTGATGGAAGGCATCGTACATTGTTATTAATGCAATTATATAATCGCAAAACAGTCCCTGTTGTTGTTGCAGAACGCGAGTATGAAAAATTCATTCTTGATGCTAAGGCAAATGGAGCAATTTAAATTACAGCCTCGAAATTCCAGACTAATATTTCAACAGGTCCTTGATAGGGGATATAATCCCCGTTTCTTGCACTCAGCATTAGTTATAGTTGAGTGCAAGTAAGATGATGTTGTCTATTGCGAATATGATAGCCATTAATTTCAGGATGGAAAAGCAGAGACGAAAATGGTAGTCATTATGGCTGTCTTGACAAATTCAATTTTTTTGTTTTAGCTTACCAATCGACCAGTTAATGGCTACGGAGATCCCTGTCAGAGGCATCATCATGAGACTTGCCGCAGTATTGCGTGACAATTACAGCCCATGCTTTTGCGTCAATTATCGCAAAGAGATTAGACCAGATAAGATGTCACATTTACGCTTCGCTAAAACAGCCTTTCATTAGGCCGATACAAACTAACCTGCAACGCTTTTTAGGCAGGACTGAGGCGGAGCGCAGCGAAGTGAGCACCGAACAGTCATGGCTATAAAGCGGAATAAATCTGTCGGTCATACGGCAGCATTTTATAGAAAGTGATCTGTCACTTTTTTCAGCGGTAATTGACGCCTAAGGTCGTTTTGTAATTGTCGTCTAACACCGCAGATTACCGGCAAACTCCTTACCCTTTTGCATCAGCATATTACGGATATCCATTAATGACTATGGCGCTCCTGTAAATTTTTCTGACTCACTGTTTCAGCCAGCTGCCTGTAGAATCCATGTCGCAACATAAACAAGTCTGAATATATACTCGTGATATTTTAAGTAACATGTTGTTCGTGTCGCTTTATGTCAACAAGGCTCTGGCTACTCAATTCTTCAAATATACAACCTCAAGCTTATTATGTATATCCGATATGAAGATATTCAGGGGAGTATTTTTCTTCCGCTTCCACGGCATGAGAATTTGGGTAGCTAATCTGGTGTTCCTGACGACTTATTTTTAAATTTATTAATCAGCCTGTTAATAACTACAATGCTCTTTGTCAAAATAAGAGTTTTTGTACAGACAAGAAGACTTCTTAAGGAGACCTTTTATGTCTTCTGCCCCCCAATTTCCGACTCGGACTTCAAACATAGCCCTATGAGTGGGGAAAGTTTACTCTTGCTAGCTGGAGTAAGCTAACAAGAGGTCGCTTGATACAGCGTGTGAGGGCTAGCTTATCTTTAGACAACCACTCACACTTCATAATAGCCATCAGTATACTAAACGACGCCCCTTCATAAGGTTTTACCTATAAACTGACATTCCCTCCAGCATGTGCGTGTCGGCCATCAATATCATTATCAGCCCCCACAGAGAATGCTTCGAAGCGAACCCTTCTTCTTTTTCGATAAGATCCCGCACAAGATCCTCAAAGTTTGCGGATGAAAGATTTCTGAAGTCGTAACTCATATAGCGACTCCATCCGCAATATTTGGGTTACTAGTACTCGAAGCTATCTGATGGATATGAATACGCTTGTGAATATGTTGGTGATTCACGTAATACCTGTGCAAATTGCGTGTCTTGTTGGACCGGTAATGAAAACCACGCTCTCCCCACATAAGCCATACCAATACCTTACCGGATTGCATCAAATAGCGGTCAAGTAGATCACGACGTAGATAGCTGACAGAGCCACTGACGTCCGAACCATTTTCGTCAATTTTGCGGTAAAGTGACGCTACACCTGCAGCATCATGCAAATCCCATTTGTTTGCACAGTATCTGAGATTCAAAGCCTCACAAAGTTGCTTTGAGGGCAGGCTCGCACCGCTGCTTTGGTTCTCCACGCTATGGTAGCTCTCCCAGTTGTAGTCCTGCACTGTGATATCTACCGCAACGCCATTGCCTGACCATCTTTCTGCGAACACCAAATTTTCATCGCTATCATCCTCTTGTTCATTAGCGACTAGCAGCCCCGGAATAGTCGGGAAAGGCATCTCACCCGCATAGGTGTAATAGTAGCCAGGAGCATCAGGGATGGCGCTATTGCCAGGATATTCAAGATCAATGAACAACCTACATAGATTGTCAACTTCTTGGCTATCTACGAATACTCCTCGCAGGAAAGTGAAAATCTGTCGGTCATCCGAGGTAGCATTTTGCTCAACAAAACCGTCAAGTAGGATCCATGGCCCCGTCAGACCATCAACCTCCGTAATCTCAAGGATGCTACGGTAGTCAGGTAGCGGGCCTCCCACGATCCAGTCACCATCATCCACAGACGGATCGTTAAATAAGACTGGGAGTGACAAACTAATACTCTCTACTTTTTGCGGAAACGTTGGATCGATATCAGCATCTGATGGGCGAGCACTGCGTTCTTCGGAAAGGAGGCCCTGCGCGTATCGTATCCCCCACATCTCGAAGTAAGCTATCCAGCCGTACTTTTTGCCATATCGATCGATTTTGTGCTTGTCATCTCCCATACGAGAACCGGAGTACATTTGCCGATCAACAGCTTCAAACTGCTCAGGGTCATAACCAAGCATCAGCATTCGAGAAACAATGGCCTGCAACACCTGTTGGTACTCCGGATTACTGTCATCGTAGTTCGCTCTGTCTGGAATAAGTCCACCAATCGTATAGTTACCAAAGTCCATTTGAATCGCTGCGCTCTCCGCTCGCCCAATCATCTCTGGATCGTACGGTTGAATGCTTTCAAATACGTTAGGCAGATGGCTAAATGGCGGAAGAAGATAAACAGCTTCGTCCTCTGAAAAACAATTTGGATCGACCATCCTCGCAATGGCAATGATTCCCAAACAGTACTGCTGATGTAATGCATGCCAGGTAGGGGCTGTAGCGCCAGGTGCAAACATGGTTTGGTAAATCTCACGAGCGAACCGTGGCAACGCATCATGTAACTCTACCGCATCGATATCCGACCAAGTGGTCAGGACTGCACCGTAGGCTGCGGCGAACACTCGCTCGGGGACATATGGGTCTGAAACTACAATTGTCTCCGTCGCTAACCGGAAAAACTCTTCTGGCCGCCTGATGGCAAATTCATACAGGGCTTTGGTAGCCATATCCCGCAAAGCTCTGGATGTCGTCGTCAGTGTCCACATTACCCAGCGAACTCTTCGAAGTTCACGCTCATCCAGATGACCCGATTTCCATCTCGTCGACAAGAATTTTAAGTCGTCTTTAACTTGTTCAGATTTCTGACGAATCCACTCTGACCAAAAAAGATCGCGCTGAGTGTTGGACATAGCCATTAGCACATCATGCAAAAAGCTCATATCAAACGGATGTGCCAGCGCAGCCCTAGTGCTCCGTAGTCTCTCGAAGGCAAGTTGTGCAAACCGCTTCGACTCCTGCATAGCTTGAGCAAATCGTTCAACAGTAGCCCGCCCGATATATCTTGGATCCGATTGCGTCGTCAATAGCAGAGCGTTCATAACGAGTATATCATCCGACAAGTCTTGCCAAAGCTGCCGCCTACCAGAGTGTTGCGGATACAGATCAACCAGAGCCCGTAATACGTCATAAGCGAAGGTATGCGAATCAGGTCCATGAGATTTAAATTTTGCGTTCCCTTCATCGCTTTGTAGCCATTGCACCAGTTCAGGCTTCATAAGCAGGTTGCGCGCCATCATATGTCCGGCCATTAGGTCGTATGCAAACGCAACTCCTTGCCTACCTTCTGGAGAAATAGTCCGAACGAGAATGCCTTCAGACTCCAGTGCACGAATAATACTGTCGTCCCACCCCATATCCCGAACTGCCATCCGTGTAGCCTGAAAATCCACACTTCTCGCATTGTTATCCCAAAGAAGACCCGCGATCGTTAGTAGTGCATCCTGAACGTCATCTTGATAAATGCGATGCATCGTCGGTGAAAGCTCAGCGACTCGTGCTGCAACCTTGTTAAAGTGAGCTTCGAACAGGCTTGCAAGCGAACGGGGCAATGCTTCCACTCCGACAATATGCTGACGAGGAGAATTTGCTACTTCGCAAAAAATTCTCAGTGTTAAGGGGTGCTGCAAGAGTTCGACTGGTAGATCCGCATCAGTAGCATCGATCTTGTAGTACTCAAAATACTTGTCAAATGCTGTCTTCGGATCTTCCTGAAACCCATTATGTTCAACTTGGGGAAACCCCTCAGGCAGACACATCTGGGCGAATTCATTGCGAAGAGTGACAACTAACAAGACATAAGGAAAATTCTTTAGAAGCTCATCCACTCGGGATAATTCATCCTTCCAATTTCTCGGATCTTCCGCCTCATTCAGACCGTCAATAACAATAGGTATGCGTTTACCTGCACGCTGGCCTGCCGCATCTACGGCCTCAATCAGGCGGTCAAAACTTTCTGCTGGTCTCCCAGAAATCTTGAAGGCAGATACGAGATCATCAAGCCCCTGGCCTGAATGAAGATTCTTGCCTAATAGGAGGATTCCCCCTAGGAACGCCCCTTCTGGCTGTGTTACCTTGACTGCAAGTTCAGACTTACCTTCCCCCGCCGCCGCAAGAACAGCAACCGCCCGAGCACTAATCGATTGCTCCAGACTGCGGAGAACTGACGAAACCGCGTGGATATCTGCAACCAAATTAGCGGTTAACGGAGCCCCGTCAAAGCGCGCTCCACGCAATTTCGAAAGTAGCCTGTCATAACGTACCGGCTGACGCGGATTTGAAACCAACGCTTGATATACAGAGTTAAAGTCACCTTTGCCGAGCGCCGCGTGTAAGCCATCAATAAACTCAGTCAACCCAATAACCCGGGCCAGGAGTAATTCAACTTCAGCCCTGAGCTCAGTTTTGAGTTGCTCAGTAACCGAAGCAATGCTCGTATGATTCTTTTTTAAAGCGTTTGAGAGTTCTTCCAGAGATTCCCATGCGTTTTGGCTGCACAGATGCCTGAATATATTCTCCTCAGCCCCCACCGCTACATGAACATCTGGCTGGTAGCGGTTCTTAAATGGGGCCACTGCAAGCTTATACTGCTCAGCAATTAGCTCTGGAGTTAGAACCAGTTCACCAAAGTAGGTTTCTCGTAAAAGCGCTCCCGGTCCGACCAAAAGATCTTCGATATCCGTAGCTGTGAGCAGTTCTAACTTCAATTCTGGGAAGCGGTCTTGCTCTAGCGCGAAAAACCACTCTTGATCACCTTTTGTTAACGTGTGATGAGTCCAAAGCTTCCAATTGGTCACTCCAGGGACATGCTTACGCGTCTTTTCGATACCTTCGATGATCTTGTTGCGGCGGGAGGCTCCCAAATCTTGTCCATTCACCAGTTCATACCACTTGCATTGCCAACCAATCCAACCTGGTGGCGCACCGAGATCACAAGGCTCCGTCAGCTCGAGGTGAAACTCCACCCCAGGCTGATTTGCGAGTTGCTTAAAGCGACCGAAACGACCATAGTGTCGGCGTACCAGAGCGCGGCAAAGGTTTTCGAAGTTCACATCTGCTGCACCGGGCAGTTCGTTGAATACTTTCCAATTTACTTCAGGCATCAATGCATCCTCTGTCAACTGGCATCGCTGGAATCGGACGGATAGTCATGCGCTGAGAAAATCTCGACCTTTGCTCCAGCCTCGACAAACAGCTTCACGAACGCGGATACCTCTGCCTCATCAGTAGTTATTGTTATTCTATCGCCTTCGCGATCTAGATGATGATCTGACACCAATTGACCAAGATCGGTTGGTCCTAAAGTGTGGAGTTTTAGGCTGCATAGTAATGAGAGCATTTCATATGAAAACCGTTGATTCTCTGGCTCATCAAAAGGGATCGAGTAACATTCATCTTTCTCAGCCTGAGTACTGAGCGTTTTAATATCCTTCTCGACCTTCACTGCATCTTGCTCTTGCTTGAATTTTCCGATGAGAACTAAGTTCATCGAATGCTCAGATCCGTATCCGTTCCAAATTTTCATGATTGTGTCCCTTGTTTAATCTCTAAGGTATTTCTAAGCCGTTTAAGCGCGGACATAACACCAGTTTCTTCAATATCCATACCTGTGGTTGAATAAGAACTCGTGCGCAATATCCCGGAAGCGTCTATATGCGCGTAGGCTTGAAGGCCTGTTTCATTAGGAAGAGGGTCACATATGGGGAGCCCTGACGCTCCCACCTCACTTACTGCAAGTCGAACCTTTCCTCTATAGCTAGAGACCCAGTTTTGAAGCTCTCGGCCGACCAATTCGTCCATACTTGCGACTGCATTAGTTGCTTGCTGAGGCAACAACAGCAATTCACTAGCACCAAACTGTTGCGCCAGCTCAGCCACTGCGTCAAGCTCAAAAATCGTACGCTCGTTTATCACGACATTGATCCCAAAAGACGACAATTTCGCGATCGACTCAATGCCTCTGAGTAAACTTGAAAACTGCCTTCCACGTTGTTCTTCGTAGGTATGACCTATCCCGTCAACGCTAATGCGCGCAAAGTGGATCGAGCCTTTGAGTTTTTTAACCAATGGCTGGGTCAGACGGTGACCATGAGTCGTAAATGTGACTGCAAGATGAGTTTCCCCAGCAGCCCGTTTACATATTTCGACGAAATCAGGATGCAGTGTTGGTTCTCCACCACCAAATCCGATACCGAGGCATCCTTCAGTATCCAGTTCTTTTAACCAAGTAAGCACTTGGTCAGTATGTAGCAATGCCTTATGCTTGGGCGCAAAACAATGTGCGCAGCGAAGGTCACAAAGATTGGTAAGTGCAATCGAGACCTGGCGTGGAGAAATGGACCAAACAGATTCCTTTGGGCGTAACTCCTCCAGGAGGACGTTCAGACCTGTATTTCGGTCGAATAAATGCACCCCATTTGGTCCAAATCTGGACTTCATAACACATCATTCCTGTCTAGTTTATATCCATAAAAGTAGTGATACTTTAGCATCATAGCTAGAAATCCTATTAAAGCATTTTTGAAATGTACACTTTTCGCTCTAATAAGACGTGCATGTGTTAAATGAATAGACAGTATGCCCATAGCGAAAATATACGCTAATAAAAATGGTGGTCAGTCTGGTGGTCTTGACAAACTCGATTTTTTGTTTTAGCTTATCAATCAGCCTGTTAAAGGCTACGGCGATCCCAGTCAGAGGAGCCAAATTTTAGTTTTGAGACATCTCTATGAGTCTCAAGACAGTTAAAAAATAAAATCATTTTTACCCGGTTACCTTGTAAAAAAGTGACCGGGTTTTTTGATTTCTGTGTTTCGTGTGCTTAATCGAGTCTCACGCTTCAGTGAGCAAATTGCCCCCCAACAGACATCACGATTCGCAAGGTCAAAAACTCTGTTCCATGAAGCACCGTACAAAGATAAAGAGAAAAATGCCTTATGCGGGATGTTGCTGTCACGTCTTTATCGGGAAACTATACGTAATTGCCACTTTGCCTTCTGTAATCAGAAAAAGAAGGCCTGGAATTTTAATAAATATTATTTCTCTGGGAGCGTGGGTTTTATAATCAATATGACGAGCTGGATATTATATTCTTTATAAGAATTATATGAGATTAAAGAAATCTGCCATAAAGACAGATTTCTTTAAAATATAATTAGAGATTTGCGACGTTATGATAAACTTTTTGAACATCGTCGTCATCTTCAAGGGCATCAACAAGCCCTTCAAAGATTTCTAAATCTTCTGGGGAAAGCTCAACTTCAGATTGAGCAATCATTTCTAATTCTGTTGTTGAGAACTCAGTGATTCCAGCTGCTTTTAGAGCCGCGATTCCTTTATGAAGGTCAGTAGGTTCAGTATAAATAACAATATTACCTTCTTCTTCAGTCACATCACGAACATCAACTTCAGCTTCAAGTAAAATTTCAAAAATATGGTCAGGGTCTGTTCCTTTAAATACAATCACACCCGTATTGTCAAACATATAGCTGACAGAACCTGCCGCTCCGATATTGCCGCCTTTTTTATTGAAAATTGTGCGAACGTTAGCAATCGTACGGTTAACATTTGAAGTCAAGGTCTCGGCGATAATCATTGAGCCATTAGGACCAAAGCCTTCATAACGGCCCTGCACGAACGTTTCATCTCCGCCGCCTTTGGCTTTATCAATTGCTTTATCAATAACATGCTTTGGAACTTGTGCCTGCTTTGCTCGTTCAATAACGAATTTTAAAGATGTGTTTAATTCTGGATCGGGTTCACCTTGTTTAGCAGCAGCATAGATTTCTACACCGAATTTTGCATAAATTTTAGACGTTGCACCGTCTTTAGCCGTTTTTTTAGCAACAATATTGGCCCATTTACGTCCCACTGGAATGATCTCCTCGAAAATTTATTTACATTACTGGTAAATCGTTAACATGTGTTAATTCGGCATATTATATCATAACAGGAAAAATCTCGTCTATTAGAAATAAAAATATTCTAAAGCCATAATATTATATTTAATCTCATAAAAACTAATGTCGTTGGCGGATTTTTTTATAATTGTGTTTTGAAAGCATACTTGCTTTTAATATATGGAAATCATTAAGGCTATAATAAAACTCGTATCCGCCCCAGGAAGCAAACAGCCTGCTTTATTGCAGGCTATTTGCTGGATGACTTACTAAATCCTTCACATCTATTCCTGATAAAAAGGAACAGAACTTATTACCGGAACGGCGGTTCATTAAAGGTTCGTAATTTACGTGAATGCAGTCGGTCGCCTTCTGCGCGCAGCAAATCGATCGCCCGAATGCCAATTTGCAGGTGTTCGGAAATAGCGCCTTCATAAAAACGGTTAGCCTGACCGGGAAGTTTAATCTCACCATGCAACGGTTTATCTGAAACACACAGTAGTGTCCCGTATGGCACGCGGAAACGATATCCTTGCGCGGCAATGGTTGCACTTTCCATATCAATTGCTACGGCCCGGCTTAAGTTAAAACGAAGTGCAGAAGCTGAGTAACGTAATTCCCAGTTCCTGTCATCTGTGGTTACCACAGTGCCAGTACGTAGCCTCTGTTTAACTTCCTCTCCGGGCCTGCCGCTGACTAACTTGGTAGCGTCATAAAGCGCACGTTGCACTTCAGCAATGCTCGGAATAGGAATATCGGGCGGCAGTACCGCATCAAGAACGTGGTCATCGCGTAAATAAGCGTGTGCAAGTACATAATCTCCAATGGCCTGGCTTTCACGTAAGCCACCACAGTGACCAATCATCAACCAGACATCCGGGCGTAGCACCGCCAGATGATCGCAGATGGTTTTAGCATTTGACGGTCCCACGCCAATATTCACCAGAGTAATACCCTGACCATCGGCGGTAATTAAATGCCATGCTGGCATCTGGTGTTTTTTCCATGCAAGGTCGGAAATGGCTTCTTCTGGCGCTTCGGTTTCGGCGGTGATCCAGTTCCCGCCAGCACAAGAAAGGGCAATGTAGGGACTATCAGGATCGAGGATCTGGCTGCATCCCCAACGAACGAATTCATCCACATAACGTGTGTAGTTGGTAAACAAGACGAACGGCTGAAAATGTTCAACTGGCGTACCGGTATAATGGCGCAACCGCGCGAGGGAAAAATCGACGCGGCGCGCATCAAAATGCGATAGCGGGGAGAATTCAGTTGGATGATAAATGCCGTCTGCAGTTTCATCGCCAATTTGCGCCAGTTCTGTTGTCGGGAAGTAGCGAGTTAACCCAGCGCTCATTGAGCGATCAAGTGTCAATTCAGAGCCATCGATGACATAAGGATAAGGGATTTCATGCTGCGAGGGTTGCACCGAGATATGCGCACCATAATCCTGATACAGCAACGTAAGTTGTTCATTAAGATACGAACGAAAGAGAGTAGGGCGAGTAATCGTGGTGGTGTAGCTGCCTGCGTGAGTAAAACGACCAAATGCGCGCGTTTTGGGGGGATTGGTTGTGCTACCGTCCCAGGTTACGGTCAGTGATGGATAGACAAAAAGACCTTGTTTGCGGGCGTTTTCATCAGGTAATTCGCCACTTCTAATATATTTGCCAATGGCGTTGCGTAATGCGACTACAGATTGCTCATACAGCGCGTCGAGTTTATCCAGTGCCTGAGCTGGGGTCAGACCGGAGCCCTTATTATTCATGTGTGTCTCCTGTTCCATACAATTACCGCACTTCCGATAGTATGTCACAGGAATGTGAAACAAAAGTGTAAGGCGAAGATCGGATGATCTTCGCCAGGCTATTAAGCGCGTTGATTGTCTTTCATCAACAAAGCGGTCATTGCGGAAATCAGGCATCCAGCCAGCAAATAAATAGCGACGCTATGCCAGTTCCCGGCAAAGTAAGTGATGAGTGCAGCGGCAATAAAAGGTGTAAATCCACCGCCAACCACACTGGCAACCTGATATCCGACTCCAGCGCCACTATAGCGATAACTGGCACCAAACATTTCGGTAAACATCGGTTGTTGCACGCACACCACCATGTCATGCGCAATGTTTGCCAGCATTATGGAGAAGAAAACTATCCAGAAAATAGATTGTGCTTCAAGCGCCATAAAGAAAGGAAATGCGCTCAACGTTCCGATCAACGCGCCTGTGATATAAACCCTGCGGCGACCAAAACGATCGGCAAGCCAGGCAAAACAGGGAATTGTCAGGCAGCTTAATCCACCGACCAGCAAACCAATATTAAGGAAAAGTTCGCGCGGTAACCCCATATTCTGGGTTGAATAATTAAGTGCAAAGGCGGTAACGATGTACATCGTCAGCAACTCGCACAGTCGTAGCGCAATAATCTTCAGGAAAGCACCGGGATGTCGTAATAGTGCTTCGATAACCGGGATGCGTTTTTTCGCGGCCGCTTGATTATGTTGCTGTTGTTCAAATTCCGCGGACTCCTCCATGCCATTACGCACCCACAATGCCCCCAGTACCAGTACGATGCTAAACAGGAAAGGAATCCGCCAGCCCCAGCTTAAAAACTGTTCGTCAGTCGTCATCATACTGATCAATGAAACCAGTCCTGTCGAAAGCAGTAAACCTACTCCGTAGCCAACTTGTACACCGCTACTGTAAAAGGCTTTTTTATTTTTCGGTGCACTTTCAACGGAAAGTAACGCCGCGCCTCCCCATTCGCCGCCGACGGCAAATCCCTGAATGGCACGCAGCGTCACCAGTAAAATGGGGGCCCACCACCCAATAGTCGAGAATGAAGGAAGAATACCAATCAAGGCTGTCGCGATACCCATCATCCAGACGGTCAGCATTAACATGCGCTTACGTCCCAGTCGGTCGCCAAAGTGACCGAAAATGACACCGCCGAGCGGACGGAACAGGAATCCGACACCAAAGGTGGCAAATGCGGCGAGCGTTCCCATAGCCGGGCTTACTTGCGGGAAAAACTCGCGATTAAACACCAGTGCGGCGGTAATGCCATAGAGTAAAAAATCATACCAGTCGACGACGGCACCAGCGAAACTGCCTAACGCAGCTCGTCGGGCGCGACTTAACGAAAGCGTCCCTTCATCGGGACGAGTGGAGATGAGCGTGGAGTCCATAATGATCCTGTTTGTACTGTCTTTTTATAATTAGTATGGAAAAGGTAACTCACATTGCCGTCGATCTATAAACGAACCTTATGAGACTACCTCGACAGAGCGCATCTGCAAATGATTTTATGGCTGATTAACGGCAACATGAAAAATTCGATGGTAGATGAAAGCGCAGGAGTTGCTGGTGTTGTTTAAGGATTAAGCAGAGGATCCACAGATTCGAGATATGAAACATAAAAGTCCGCATATGCACAAAATTGCGCCCTGATGAGTCTGATAAACTGCATTGCATTATAACCAGTAGGGAAGCGGGGTTAGTTATGTTTTTAGCATCATTGTTGAGACGTATTGCATTTAGTTACTACGATTATAAAGCTTTTAATTTCAATATTGAAAAAACAGAGTTTGTTGTTATCCATATTCCCGATCAGATTGGCGATGCTATGGCCATCTTTCCAGTTATTAGGGCGCTTGAATTGCATAAAATTAAGCATCTTTTAATTGTTACGTCGACAATTAATTTAGAAGTCTTTAACGCGCTCAAACTTGAACAGACTAAATTAACATTAGTCACAATGACTATGCAGGATCACGCAACATTAAAAGAAATAAAAGATTTAGCGAAGAACATAACACAGCAATACGGTACGCCGGATCTTTGTATAGAGGCGATGCGTAAAAAGAACCTGAAAACGATGATATTTATCAGTCAGTTGAAAGCAAAAACGAATTTTCAGGTTGTTGGTTTAACCATGAAGTGCTATTCCCCTTTGTGTAAGAGCGCGTCCCGGATGGATCAGAATCTCCGGGCTCCTGTGCCCATGACATGGGCATTTATGATGCGTGAGGCGGGTTTTCCAGCAGTCAGGCCAATATATGAATTGCCACTAAGTAAGGATGTACTCGATGAGGTGCGCGAGGAAATGCGATCGTTAGGATCTTACATTGCGCTTAATTTAGAAGGTAGCTCGCAGGAACGTACATTTTTATTATCGATTGCAGAAAATATAATAGAAAAAATTCAAAGTGAAACAGATATACCAATAGTGATCGTTCATGGACCAAAAGGGGAAGAAAAAGCCAGGGTGTTAGTGGATTGTTATAATAATGTCTACCGTTTATCCTTATCACCCTCGATTAAACGTTCAGCAGCAATCATAAAAGATGCTTATATCGCAATAACTCCTGACACCTCAATATTACATATGGCAAGTGCCTATAATACCCCCGTTGTTGCAATTTATGCTGATTACAAAACGCGATGGCCAGCAATGGCCGATGTTTCGGAGTCAGTCGTCGTTGGGCAAAAAATTGACAATATAAGTCTGGATGAATTCGCAAAGGCATTAAAAAGTGTTTTGGCGAGAATATGAAGCAGTACGTATGCAAAGTAATGCCGATCTGTTATGAACGGTGGTGTCATCAATACCCTGAGGCTGGTTAATCATCACAGAAGCCAGCCTTTGGATCAAAGCTGTACTCACCGGATACAACCATAGTCACACCGAACGCGAATCTGGCGGTATCGCATTTTTATTTATTCATTTTCTGTGAGAGAAGGGCAAGTTCTGTAGAGGGAATGTAAAAAAGAGTGCCCCGAATGGAGCACTCTTTAAGAAATTATAGCGGAAAATCAGAGGTTTTTATAACATGTCGCATGAGCAAACCCAAGCTTTTCATATACACTTTGCTCACCTGTTGCCAGAGAAATTACGTATTGTTCGCTTGAGTTTGCGGGACTAGATGACCAATACATATTTGATTGAAAACCAGCTTCAGTCGTGTAATGCCCCATATCTCCCCATTCACTGTACAGTGACCCGATGCCTCGGGAACGACTATGGTTTAAATGGTCTGCACGGGGAAGTGTGTAGCCATTGCTACTGCAAAAATTTTCAGCAAGGCTGTATATCATGAAAGCATCGCCGGCGTTCACCCACCAACTCTTCACTCGGATTTCGTATATATAGCTAGGGCCGCCTGTTTTTGGCGTCGCCGTAATCCTTTCCCAATTGCTGCCGACATTTTTAAATATCACTTTACCGGTAGCATCAACATCAACCCAGGAGGCAGAGCTTGAAAACTCATAATCAGCCGCCGTTTTTCCTGGGGCAAAGTTGTCATTATTCAACTGATAATACGCCCCAGTGAATCCCTGCGAAGGGAATGTAGTTGTTGGTAGGTTAGCACCATTGACTAACACTGTACCGCTCATTATTTTGTCTTCTGCGCGAGTGAATTGTATTGTGGTACTCAGACCCGCTTGATGAACACCATTCAATACAGGGATCAGCGTTGCGATACCCTCTCCGCCTCCTGTAACAGTGGCTTTGTAATCACCGTTGATATTTTGACTGTAATCTATTGCGCTAATTTTCACATAGGGCACGTTAGTACCTGATTGCACAAATTCCATCCCTTCAGAAACTTTGATCGGATTGCCTGATATATCGTACAAAACAAGATGTAGCTCAGCACTATCGGTATAGTCCCCTTTCAGTGATGACCGATTGTTCTTAAGTACGGACTGCGAGGCGTCAGCCGGGCCTGCCACCAGCGTTATATCTACTGTTTGCATTCCACCAGCGGTCGTGACTGCGCTTACCGTGACGCTACCTGTCATCGCTCCTTTCACGCTTGTTGTCGCGATTCCGTTTTGATCGGTCACCGCTGTTAATGACGTTAATGTGGCAGAGCCGCTTTTTAAGGCGAAGTACACAGTGAGACCTTCGATCAGGTTACCACTGCCATCCTCAACCGTTGCCTTTAAGGTGCTTAAATCACTGTTGGTGGCGGCGATAGTCGATGGATCTGCGATAAAGCTGGCAACATGTGCGGTGCTTGAGTTGCCAGTGACTTTCACGGTTGTCTGTGTCTGTATTGTTACACCGTTATGGAACGATGCAGTCACCGTATATGTACCGACTTTATTGCTGGTCAGAACGACTGGTGCTTGACCTGAAGAGTTGGTTCTCACTTTTTCGCCACTTAACGTTGCACCTTCTGGCGTTACGCTAAAGTTGATGACCTGACCCTCCACTGGCGTGCCATTTGCAGAAGTTAGCGTTGCCGTCAGAGTTGCACCTGTTGGGGAATTGACACCGATAAGCGGGCTGGACGCCGTGAGTGTCAGTTTTTCATCAATAGCCTCCAGTTGTTTCTCAAGTGAGGCTCCATTCGTCAGTGATGCTTTCACCATATACGAACCGTTTCTTTCGGGCGTCATAGTGACCTCGGCTATACCCTGCGTATTAGTAGAGACCGTATTCTGGCTGATGATCATTTGCGAGGATGGTTCTGCACTGAATGTGACGGGTTGATGCGTAACCGGGTTGCCAAACTGGTCGTTGACGTGAGCTTTAACTGCTACGTCTTGTGCGACCATTACCTGACCTTCAGGTATCTCCAGACTGGTAATCGTCGCAGAATTAACATCTGCACTGGCATTCAGTAATCGTGAGATGACTTCAGTCGGTTTATCTGCCAAAGAGGCTGAAACTGTTTTCAGTCCGACCTCGGTGCTTGTCACAAGAATTTCAGCGAATCCCTGACTATCCGTTTCAACGCTGGTGCTGCTTAGCGTGACGGAGGTTCCGCGGAAATTAACTTTTATGCCTTTTACCGGGTTGCCGTTAGCGTCAGTGACGCTTGCCGTCATGGTCGCGCCCTCGGTCGTGCTGACGACGAATGAGTATACAGAGGTTAAGGAGGCCAGTTTTGCGGTACCTGCATCGGCAATCAACGTCACCTGTTTCGCATCACTGACACCATAATTGTTCACGCTAACTGTCACGGGATAGGTGCCGGATTTTGTACCGCTCAGTGTAACTTCAGCCTTGCCGTTGATGTCAGTAATGGCGGAACCGCCTTGTCCGAGAGTAAAGCTTGCACTCACATCTGCCGGTAGCGTGAATGTCACCGCCTCATTGGCTAACGGGTTGCCGTTTCCATCAGTCACTGTTGCCTGAAGTGTGGTCATCCCAATGTTATTGGCGATGAAATTGTCCTCGGTAACGTTAAGATTAACCTGCGCAGTGAGCGTATCCGCAGTAAAGTTCACCACCAGTTGTCCGCTCTTACTGCCAGCCATCGATGCTGTAACAGTATGAGCGCCTGCTTTTGTACCTTTCAGCGTGACTTTCGCTTTGCCGTCAGTATCCGTAATCGCTTTACCGCCATCGCTCAGCGTGAAGTTCGCCCTCACATCTTCCGGCAGAGTAAATGTTACCTCAGTGTTGGCTATCGCATTGCCCTCTGTATCAGCGACTGTTGCTGTGAGTGTCGTGAGATCGTTATTGTCGGCAATCACCGGATCCTTCGAGGCTGCCAGCGTGATTTCAGCATTCGCGACGTTCGGCACATAGGTCACTGTTTGTTGCATCGAATCGCCATTGTCGAGGGTTGCCGTCACTTGATAAACCCCGGCTTTTGTAGCGGTAAAGCTTGCGTAAAAATAGCCGTAGTAGTTGGTAGTATATATACCGTTATTACTGAGGGTCACACCTTCACTTGGTGAAACGCTGAGGGTTACCTGATGCTGGGGTACACCATTGCCGTAATTATCCTTCACCTCAATATACAGACTGGTTGTCTCGCCTGCGGAGACTGTATCAAAAAGTGCATGTAGCAAGGTGAGATGTGCTGTAGACGCATCCGCGTTGACATTAATTGATGTGCTAAGCGTGGAGTTACCATTTTCCAGACTGGCCTCAACGGTATCCGGTCTCGCTCCTGATTCTATCGAGGAGCGGGTATTGGTATAAGTGACGGTAGCCTTACCCTGTTCGTTCGTTACGGCTTGGCCGCCATTCGTCATTTCGGCAGAGTTTGTTCTGCTGGTGAAGTTCACAGTCACACCTTTCACCGGAAAGCCATTATTATCAACGACTGTGGCGGTAATGACGCTGCCGGTGCTGTTCTGCGGGGTACCGGCGATTATGCTGTCTGGGACAGGCGTCAACTCGATAATTTTTGCCGCCGCTGTGTCGCCAATAAAATGCACAGTTTTGTTGTCGCTGGCACCATTATTAGCCAGTGATGCAGTGACCGTCTGCTCACCAAAGGCAACGCCTGCGAGAGTGGTCTGCGCGATGCCAGACTCATTGGTATTACTCACTCCCGGGGTCAGGGTGAGTCCTGAAGAGGCTGAGCTGAATGTTACCGGAAGATTGTTCACCTCATTGTCGAACTGATCTTTAACCGTTGCAGTTAGCGTTGCGTTATCGACGCCATTACCTGTGATCTCATCTTTTGACATCTGCAGGACAACCTGAGCCGAGGTTTTGTCCGCCACAAACGTTACCGGCTGCGAATCACTGGTATTGTTATTACCCAGCGTTGCGGTAACCGTATGCGTGCCCGCTTTTTTGCCTTTGAGGGTGACATGCGCTTCGCCATTGGCCTGAGTGATGGCAATACCGTTACTTTCGAGGGTAAAGTTTGCCGCAACGTCCTGTGGCATGGTGAAGTTCACCGTTATTCCCGCCACCGGATGATTCGACGGATCTTTCACCGTTGCCGTCAGCTGCACGCTGTCACTGTTATTCGTCACCACCTGTTGAGCAGGGATATTCAGCGTGACCTGCGCGTTGCTGGCATCGGGCGCAATATTGACTGTCTTCGTACCGTTGTTGCCGTTAGGTAGTGTGGCTTCGGCTGTATGAACACCCAAAACCGTGCCCTTAAGGGTAACTTCAGCAACACCACTGTCGTTAGTATTGCTTTTGCTCTGACTAAGTTGAGTATCTGCCGGGTTGGTACTGAAGGTAACCTGTAGATCTTTTACTGCGTTATCAAAAGGATCTTTCACTGTTGCCGTCAGAGTCGTCTCATCCACGCCATTCCCAATGATTTCCGCTTTCGATGTTTGCAGAACGGCAACCGCGCTGTCCTTATCCGCCACGAATGTGACTGGTTGCGCATCGCTGGCATTATTGTTACCCAGCGTTGCGGTAACCGTATGCGTGCCCGCTTTTTTGCCTTTGAGGGTCACATGCGCTTCGCCATTGGCCTGAGTGATGGCAATACCGTTATTTTCAAGGGTAAAGTTTGCCGCCACGTCCTGTGGCATGGTGAAGTTCACCGTTATTCCCGCCACCGGATGATTCGACGGATCTTTCACCGTCGCCGTCAGCTGCACGCTGTCACTGTTATTCGTCACCACCTGTTGAGCAGGGATATTCAGCGTGACTAGCGCGTTGCTGGCATCGGGCGCAATATTGACCGTCTTCGTATCTCTGTTGCCGTTAAGCAGTATGGCTTCGGCTGTATGAACACCCAAAACCGTGCCCTTAAGGGTAACTTCAGCAATACCGTTCTCATTAGTATTACGCGCGTTCAGACTCAGTTGCGTGTCTGCGGGAGAGGTGCGGAAGACTACTGACAGATTTTTAACCACGTTATCAAAAGGATCTTTCACTGTTGCTGTCAGCGTCGTCTCATCCACGCCATTCCCAATGATTTCCGCTTTCGATGTTTGTAGAGCGACAACCGCTCTGTCTTTATCCGCCACAAACGTCATTGGCTGTGCATCGCTGACATTGCTGTTAGCCAGACGAGCCGTGATCATATGCGTGCCCGCTAACGTGCCGGTCAGGGAGGCGATTGCAATCCCGTTGCTATCCGTCATGCCTTTTCCGCTGTTGCTAATCGAGAACCGACTTGCGACGTCGTTTGGCACAGAGAAAGTGATTTCTTTATCTTTTAGTGGGTTGCCATTTTTATCCTGCAAGGTTGCCGTCAGCTGTTGAGGCGCTGTGTCGGTGACGGTGATCTCGCCTGGGGGCACACTGAGGGTCAGGGCTGCAGTACTTTGATCACCGATAAAAATCACCTGTTGATTAGCCTGAGAACCAGAGCCCACAGAGGCCGTAACCGTATAATCACCATTTTTCAAACTGGTCAGCGTAGCTGTGGCGATCCCGTCGTGGCTATTCACTTCGGTTTGGCTCAGTTTCGCTGCTGCTGAATTAACATTGAAGGTGACCTTGACGTCATTGAGCAGGTTGCCTTTTGCATCCCGGACTGTCGCGGTCATTGTGGCGCTGTCATTGCCGTCAGCGACCACTTCATTTTTCGACTTCTGCAGATCAACCTGTGCGGTACTTGAGTCACCGACAAAACTGACGATTAACGTTTGTTTCACGCCATTTTCAAGGGTGACTTCAACCGTGTTGTCTTCCTGCTTACTACTTTTCAGATCAAAAGTCGCCAGACCATTAACATCCGTTTTTACGGTGTTTTGATTGTTGAAGGAAGTTGCCGATCCGCTTAATACCGCAAACGTGACGGTATGATCATTGATTGGGTTGCTTCCCTCATCAGCGACATTGACCGAGACGGTGTTTGCTGCATTCTCATTGGCGAGCACACCATTATTGCTGGCAGATAATGTCGCAATTTTCGCTGACTGCGGGTTGGCGTCGATGATAAATCCAGCGGTATGCAAATCTTCATTCCAGTTTTGCATTAACAGCTTCGCAGTAAGCCCACTGCCTCTGGTGTAGGCGGTATAGGTCGCCTTATAGATGCCATCTGCGGTTTCTTTCCAGTCTGTAGTGACACCAGGTTTCACGTTGTCGATGCTGACTGCGGTATTTAGTTGCTGTTTTTGCTCTTTAACAGGTTTGTCATTTTCATCTCTCAGTTCTACCGTCACCTCGATAGGATTGCCGGAGAGATAACGGTCCTTATCAATCTTAATTGACGAGTGAGTTCGGGATGACGAAACAGAAATGATATTCACCACGGCGGGGGCTTTAGCTGCATCTACACCGTTCAGCTGTGGCATCAGCGTCAGCGTGCCAGACATCGCTCCTGTGGTCAGGACTTGGGTATAGCTTCCGTCACCATTATCTTTCCAGTCAGAAAGGGTGATGTCCTGAACACCTTCGTGACGCGTCGAGAGCACCAGCCCGATAACAGGATTACCAGCTGCATCATGAGCAATAAAAGTCAGTGTGGCGGTTGAATGGGAATCCGCGCTCAATGTTTGGGTACTTAACGATACCGAGGAATCTTTCTGGCTTAGCGCAGGTGCCTGAACGACCACCATGCTTTGTTCGCGATTCGACAAATTGCCTTTGACGTCTTCAGCGGTAACTTCAATCGGCCAGGTGTTATCGGTTTCTGGCGTACTGGTGAACCGGTACGGCGGCAGGGTAACCAGAATATCTTTACCCGTTGTGACCATTTTACCACCGGCAGCTTCCAGAGCGGTGGCTTCGACGTTATAGCCTTTCAGGGCATATTTGGTTTGTAGCGACGAAACCAATGATTTCACTTCTCCTGACTTCCCTGTCACGGGGTCTGTCAGGGTCAGGCGAACCAGTTCTTTTTTGCGATATTCCAGAACGATGTTGTTGTTGCGATCCACCAGATCATAACGGCTGCCTGCAAGGCTACGCCGTGCAGCGATTTCATTCGGGTCAAGCTGTTTCTGCATTGCGCTGCCAGGTTGCCAGGTAAAATCGACGGCAAAACGGGTGTCATTTTCGCCCTGTTTACCCTGGCGTTGCTCCGCGCTGAAGGTCATCAGCGGGAAGGGGGTATAGTTAAGTCCAGCGGTTATGGCATGAGGATTACTTTGCCGATCGTCTTTATCGAACAGGGCCACTTCATCGCCATAATACTGTTCATAGACCAGTTTACCGCCAAGGTGCGGCCAGGCGGGTAGCCAGCCTTCTGCGCGTACATCCCAGCCATTGGCCGGGCGTGCTTCATAATCGTTGTCCAGTTCAGGTGCGCTGCGCCAGTTGGTCAGTCGCAAATAGCCGTTACTGCTTAATTTTAGATAGTCGCGCCAGTACTCCGCGCCAATGCCGGCGCGGGAGTGGTAACGGCTAAGATCGTGGTCGAAAAAGAAGTTGATGCCCGACATCCATGTGGGAGTGAAATGACGCCAACCCAAGCCGTTGTTAATCTGCGTACGCTCGTCAGTACGGTGGAGGGTATGCTGGCTGAAAAAGAGATTATCAGGCGTTTCATACCACGAATGGAGAAAATCGAACTGGGAATTCTTCAGGCTAAAATCTTCATCCACGCCCAGCGTGATTCTTGCGGTACCGAAGCGGCTTAACCAGTCTGTCATTGCGCCAGATGCCTGAGAAGAGGCCCATCCACGCGCCATATTGGCCGCTTGCTCGCTGTTCATATCTTCGGCGAGCAGAGACCCGATTTGCTGTGAAGTACTGGCTATCTGTTGCTCTCGGTTGTCACTGCTATTACCCGGCGGGGTTAAATTTTTTTCATTAACTTGTACGGGGACATCCAGTTCATCACCCTGGCGGACATTATCAAAACCTCGAGCAAACGTACGAAACTGGTTGAGTTTGCGTAACTCAGCCAACGAAATACCGAAACGTTCGGCAACGCTTTGGGACGATTCCAGCGCTCCAAGGGTGTAGGGCACCGTATTGGCATTTGCAATGGCGATTTGTGCAGGAACTGGTTGTTGGGTTGCGGCGTTTACTACACCTTGTGCTGCCGCAGTCATAGGGAACACAAGTTGAGTTACCAGGCAGATACCCGCAGTTAAGCGGCGTAGTTTAATACCCATCCCGCATAAGATTTGTCGGTCATTTATTTCTTCTCCACTTCTCTTCTTCGTAGCCATGCTTACCTTCCCTGAACGAGCTAACATAAATGCGCCCTTTCTAGCACAGCGAAAAAATATAAATCCTGATAGCAATATGATTGAAAATTAATAACTTTTCGTTAAGCAGTTTTGGGTGTGAGTTGCAAGAGGGGAGACTACTGAATTACTCAAGTTTTATAATCGAGGGGAAAATGGTGATGGCGTTCATAGCAAAACGCCCTCAACCATAAAGGTCGAGGGCGCTTAAGATGTCAAAAACCCGCTATCCATTAAAAAGCAATGCTCAACTAAGGTCAGTGATATTGCGCTAAAAAAGCGAATTTTTAGAATTTTGCTCCTCTGACTGGGATCGCCTTAGCCTTTAACAGGCTGATTGATAAGCTAAAACAAAAAATCGAGTTTGTCAAGACCACCAGAATGACCACCTTTTTAAAATGCGCCTAACCCTTTGGTTCACCCTGTCACCGTCGTACTGTTTCCGGTAGTCTGTCTACTTCCAGCATATATATCAGCCTTTTTAATCATAGAGTTATTTTGGTATTAGT
Source organism: Escherichia sp. WS3063 (assembly GCF_046486595.1). Taxonomy (NCBI): domain Bacteria; kingdom Pseudomonadati; phylum Pseudomonadota; class Gammaproteobacteria; order Enterobacterales; family Enterobacteriaceae; genus Escherichia; species Escherichia sp. WS3063. The sequence goes on along the minus strand of NZ_JBJQKY010000040.1, from coordinate 1,574 downwards.
TACTTATGACGCACAATAAAATGACTGGCTATCAGCGTTGCCCCACAGGTTGTTTTATCGCCATCATGTGCAGCCTGTTTCCCATTTATAGAAAACCCCTGTCCAGATGCTATGATTTTTGCTGGCCCATGGCCTTCTATCGGACAAGTTACCTGGTCACCATCACAGGCGACAGGCTGTCCCTCATGCAAAAAATTTGCACTGGCACTAATTACAACACCACCATGAGATGTTTTATCCCCAAGCGTTATTAATGGTTTCATTATCTATCCTTTGTATCCAGTACCAAATTAATCCACCTGAACCCGATCCCATTCGGCCATGACCTCTGGATCCCGTTCACGGGCCTTAGCCAGAAAGGTTTCTAGCAGACTGTCCGGCTGAGTGACCTGGCCCGGAGTGGTGGTGATTTGGGCATAAGGTGTGTTCATCAGCGGATGGTCTAATGTCGGATTGGGCAGATTCAGCATGTCTCTCAGGCGCAATACCGCCAGAATCTCTGTTGGGTGAACGGCTTCAAACGGAGAGCCAAATTCAAAGTTACCGGTATAAACTTCACGTTCTGTTAACGCGATACGTTCTATATGGATATCACAGGCATCATACAGAACCGATTGTAATTTAACGGGATCAGGGTTATTCCAGTGTTTGACCAGAAGCCCCCAGGCCGGATCGCGTGGCAGTCCCAGCTTATCTAAATCCAGGGGGATCTGTAGCCAGTCATTAATGATGGAAAGTCCCATAGCAGCATAGCGTAAAGTTTCTGGGCCAGGATCTTCATGCGCATTTACAATGCCATACCCTTTCTCAAGAGCAGTAAAAACAATCTGGTGAAATTTTTTCGTCAGAGCGGGCATACCCAGCGCAATTGCTCCAAGCATACTATGTGTGACGAAATCCAAGCCTGAAGTAATAGTTGCCTTGCTTTCTTTTAAACTCAATATATTAATGCCATCAGAATGAAGCATTCGAGAGAATCCATAACTCATATGGATAACAGAAGAAGCCATAGACTGTTTGGCTTCCAGTAAGCTTAATGCAGCTTCACTCATGCCAAGTCCATATAAATGAATTAATGCCATGAAAAGTTCAGATTGACCATTAATATATTGTTCCATATAGTTAAACTCAGGGGCGGTTACTGATTGGCTGCCGCTCTGTGCCCAGCTATAAACGCGAGGAAGCATTTTTTCCAGTCTGTTTTTTGTTTTGCTTGCTGCCATAAAATGGACTCCTTTATTCGTTATATACACATACTATTATTACCAGGTATTCCACTGTATTCCGCTACCAATGCCTACTGCAGCATTAACAGAGCCATCATTGCGTAAAAAAACCTGTGCATGAGCAAATTCTATCCGTCCATTCCTTAACGCGTTATTTATTGCTTGTAGTTTTCTGCCAAATTCAGGATCAAAATTTTGTAACTTAGTTGGCTCCCATCCACCTTTTCCCCTTGCTATGTGTAGTGGTCAAGTAATATTGGCCACGGTTTTACAGTAAAAACGGTATCTGTTCTCTGATTCTTCCGGCGTCAACCCACCGTTGTAATGGTGAGGCCTGACGCTATTGTA
>NZ_JBJQKY010000039.1:0-30952 GCF_046486595.1 Escherichia sp. WS3063 | reverse complement strand
TTACAATAGCGTCAGGCCTCACCATTACAACGGTGGGTTGACGCCGGAAGAATCAGAGAACAGATACCGTTTTTACTGTAAAACCGTGGCCAATATTACTTGACCACTACAATGAGAGCATAAGTACACCTGCCGTCATTTCTGGTACGGCAACGCCCCCCGGTGTATAAGCTGTCCCGTTAATGATGATGTCACAGGCGGGTTTCAGGGGGGCGAGGTCGCTTTCGCGCAGTACCGGAGATGTGTTCATCTCCCCGGCATACTCATCTTCCACACACAGCGGTAGCGGCGGGTTTTCGATAAGTTGGGTTTGCCACTGACCATTTTCGTCCCGTTGCAGCCGGAAGCCCGTTTTCATGGCGATAACGCGGTGACGTTCGCTATGTTTATCATCCATCGCATATTCTATCGCTGAAAACGGCGTCAGGTTACGAAATTCCATATTGCACCCCGATCCCGTCTGTACCTGTCGCAAAACATAATTCTACAGATGGCACAGTATCCCCCTGATACAGGTAAAAACTTATTTCACGGAAACCGGCATAGCAAACTGGATGACACAATACCGGGCAAAACGATAAGTATGGTTACTATATGAAACGGAATACTCCCGTTTCGTATTATTTTTTTTGACTGATATCAACGGGACGAATTAACTGACAGGATATTTACTGGAAAGTGTCTGCATATTGCTCAATATATTTTTAATGGAAATGTATTCTCCATTAATATTTATGGTGTGATTGTGTTTCCCTGTGTGTCAGCTTCCGCTAAACCCCTTGCTGCAAATTACCGATCATTGTATTGTTGCGCCGCGCCTGCAAAATCAGGCGTCGGGATTGGAACCCTGATAAGTGTTACAGGCGACATATAGCGCATTTTGCGTCTTTTTTATGTCGTGCGTCTGGCTGCATCTCAATGGTGGGCTGGACGGGGGCGTCGCAAGACGCGCCGGTTTCCTGTAACACCGGTAGTTCCAACCCCGTTCAGTTCACCACCAATGAGATTGGAACCTCTGGTGGTGGAATTACCACCCGTTACAGGAGGCTATCCTATGGTTATCATCCTTTCCCCTGACTGCGACTTACTTTCCATCCCCTTCAGTGCCACCACGGATTTCACCGATCTGGCCGACTACTGCGATCGCTTCGCTGAAACCCTGATCGAATGCCACGATCCGGCGCTGAAAATGGCGCTTTATGGCAGGATCAACGCCAGCCTTGCGCTGCTGCGTCCCTCGTTGGGCGAGCCGATCCCGCTGCACCTGATCGACCGTTTCATTGTGGACACGCTTCCCGACGTTTCACCGCGCTTTGAACCCGGCGCAGGGCTGCTCTGTGACTACTGTCTGGCGCTGACGCAGGTATTAAGCGGGCGGTCGCTGCTGCCGGAAACCGAAACCACACTGACCGGGTTGCTGTGCGAACTGGTCTGGTATTTTGCCGCCGACCTTAAAGCGCCGCAGTGGCTGCGCACCGCTGATGGCTTACAGGTTATTGACGGGGGGACGGTATGATGCAACCGGACTGGCATCCCGCCGATATCATGGCAGCACTGCGAAAACGTGGTACGTCGCTGGCAGCGGTTTCCCGCAAAGCGGGACTGGCGTCCGCCACACTGGCAAACGCGCTGAGCCGCTCCTGGCCGCGTGGCGAAAAACTCATTGCGGATGCGCTGGAAACATCACCGGAAATTATCTGGCCGTCCAGATATTTCGATGATCAGGGCAACCGTATTGTAAGGCTCATGCGAAAGCAGTGCTCCTGATGACAGAAGTGTCAGAAACACGATTACAGTAAAATCAGGCTCTCCCGGCTCTCTGCCTGCTTCTGCTGGCGGAGAGCCGGGAGAAGACAAGCGAAGCGCGGCAGGATGCCATCCCGCTGTTGATAACAGTCACAACCGGAGTCGTTTTTATGCACATGTTTAATCCACCCCATCCGGGTGACGTCCTTCGCGATTATCTGGACGGCGTGAGCATCACGCAGGCCGCTTCCCGGCTTCAGGTATCGCGCTCGCGGTTATCCCGTATCCTCAATGGACATGCACCAGTGACGGCTGATATGGCGCTACGTCTGGCGGCGCTGCTGAATACCCGCGCTGAACTGTGGACGGGGATGCAGTCTGAGTATGGCCTCTGGCAGGCGTCACAAAAACCACGACCCGTTATCCGGTCATTGCGGGGTTAACTCAGCATTTTACATTCACAAATACACGATAAAATCAGGGGGAAAACCAATATCCAGAAAAATGAGTTTCCCCTTTCTGCGCCAGAAATAACGGTGTAATCTCCCTCCTGCATTGTCGCCTTCGGGCACCCTTTGGCTTCATGGTCTGCAAGAAGCCCCTGATTTATCAGGATGACCAGCCCTTACTACCGGTACGACCTCCGCAATACCGGAACGCGAAAGCGTTTGAGGCTAAGAGTACATACACCCGAACGGCTTCATCGTCATTGCTTAACGGCAACAGTCTTCACCGGCTGAACGGCTTTTCTTTGCCGGAATTTCCCGACTGCCCCATACCCAGCTGAAAACAGCGCCCTTTACATGACGGGCTGCGGCCTGCATTGCCGTCAGGCTTTGCTGCCGCGTGACCGTCATTCTGCACCAGAAACGCAACGTTTACCCCCTGCACCAGATGAGGCGTCACTTTGGTCGCGCCAGCGAAAAAGCAAAGTGACGCCGTACAACATACCGCCGCAAGCCGCGCCAGTTCTGGCCTGCGTCCTGTTTCCGCCGTCTGACATGCCCTTTGGGGCGCTGTCAGTCCAGAGTAAAGGAGAAAAAGATCGATACCGAGGGGGGCACGACGCCCCGGAGATACCCCTGCTTCGTCAGGCAGTCTGTACCGCGTACAGCCTGAAACTCCCTAAACCTCAACAATCAGCCACTCCGGCGTGAAGGTATCGTTCTGGCGCAGCCAAAAAGCACACGCCGGAGACTGTTTGTTTTTTGTTGCAGGGGGTAGTTATGAGCAAATTAAGCAGTGAAATGAAGGCGCTGGCGAAAAAAGCAGGCGGTAGTTTCAGAACGGTGGACTACCGTATCCATGCCACGAAGCGGTTCAGTCAGCATTTACGCGAACTGAATATTCAGATCCAGCGGGTGGAGCAGATCAAAGTTCGCCATATCGAATGCTATATTCAGGAGCGGCTGGAGCAGGATATTGGCCTGCGCACGCTGCAAAACGAAATGGCGGCGCTGCGGGCCGTGCTGAGGCTGGCGGGACGCCGGCAGGTGGTGGAGCATCCGCGCCTGACCAATAAGGCGCTGGGGCTGTCAGGTGCTTCGCGCAACGGCACGCGTCGCGCCATCACGCCGGAACATTATGAAAAAGTGATGGAGAACGCCCGCGCACAGGATGCGGGGCTGGCGGCAGCGGTGGAGATCGCGCGACTGATGGGATTACGCTCGCAGGAGGCGGTACAGAGTTCACAGTCGCTGAAAACGTGGCTGAAAGCCATTTCCCGCGGCGAAACCCGGCTGAAAGTGGTGTTTGGCACCAAAGGCGGGCGTCCGCGTTACACGACGCTCCTGGACGCTGGCGCAGTCAGGAAGGCGGTGGAAAACGCATTACCGATCGCCAGACAGCGCAATGGCAGGCTGATCGACAAGCCAGACCTTAAAACGGCGCTGGAGAGCTGGCACAAACAGGCCATTAAGGCGGGGCTGAAAGGGGAATTTTCCCCGCACTCGCTGCGTTATGCGTGGGCGCAGGACGCGATCCGCCATTATCTGGCGCAGGGATTCAGCGAAAAGGAATCGCTGGCGCTGACGGCGACGGATCTGGGTCATGGCGACGGTCGCGGCCGCTGGGTGAAACAGGTGTACGGCTACCGCTGGAAGGAGGAATAACGGCTTTCATGAATGGCGCAAAATAGTACGTTACTGCGTAACGACAGCGATTTATCGTACCCTCTGTACCGGATCTGGCGCAGGGGGCGAGCGGGTTTGTATTGTGAAAATATCGTTACAGCATGACGAATAAATATCAATAGCTCAGATTTTCCTGCTGAACCAATGTAGCTCGCCGGAATATTATAGTGATTACCCGGTAATCACTCGAAACGATCCCGATTAATAGCTGGTGTTTCAATCGTTTTACCGATATTACAGGTACAGGGTCGGGAAATTTTAAAATGTAAACTCACCGAGGCATCACATTAATTCTGGCGCAGGATTATATCTGAATAATTCTCTCTGTGTTTTCCTGCATCCTGTGACATATATTGCATGGTCACAGAATGTCTCATGATTTTATAAAAAATGCTGCGACGGTTTTTGACATCATAACCTGCTGCATATAGATTAATAATTTTCGGTGCTTCATGTTATTTTTTTGCGCTCTGTGATCGTTATCTGGTGGTGAAAATACAATCTGGTGCAGACTGTCATGGTGCATTTCTGAATAAACTGGTTGCGCCAGAAAGGGAAAGGGCCATAAAGGTTAAGGGGCGATAAGGGTAACAGCGCCTGACCGGAAAGGGCCGAAAACCAAAGAGCCAGAAACTGGCGCAGTCCTGAATGTGTGAAGTGGCGAGACGCTGGCGCAGATAACCGATCTTCCGGGGCTGGTGCAGATTATTTCGTCTCTGTATATCTGGTGCAGTTATAATATGTATCAGGGAAGGCTGTCCGGTATTTTATGACGCCTCTTTTAGAGTATATTAATTGGTATTTCCGTGAAAATATCGCTTATTGATAGTTTTTCATCTTCCGTGATTAACGCGTTAATCACGGAAGACTGTTACCTATCAAAAAAAGATATATTGATAGGTAACGGTCAAATTTTATTTGGGGCCAAATAATTGTAGATACTTTCCGATTGGTAATAAAAAAGAACAACGGCAATACCTCTCAATACAAAAAAGCAGATCCCGGCCAATCAGGATCTGCTTTTCCATTTTAATGATTTCAGCTATTTATGACTCAGGCTGCCTTATGCTGCCGCGCATAAATATACGGCGCGACATACCCCTCGCGGCACACATCCAGATAATCCGACCACCACTGCATCATGGCCTTTCTGGCCTCCAGATGCTCCGCTTTATGCACATAGGCCGCCCGCACGCTGTTACGCTCCTAGTGGCTCATTTGCCGTTCCACCGTATCGCGTGACCAGAGATCCGACTCTACCAGGGCGCTACAGGCCATTGCGCGAAGTCCATGTCCGCACACATCGGTTTTCGTATCATACCCCATCAGGCGCAGCGCCCGGTTGGTTGTGTTTTCGCTCATTGGCTTGTACGGGTTATGGTCGCCGGGGAATACCAGATCCAGATGGCCGGAAAGCTCCTGTATCTGTTTCAGAATGGCAATCGCCTGGCGGGAGAGTGGCACGATATGCGGACTACGCATTTTTGCGCCACGCCCCGAAAACCGTACTTTGTCGATGGCCTCGCGGGTGGCGGGGATGGTCCAGATTTTGTGCCTGAAATCAATCTCGCTCCAGCGGGCGAAACGCAGTTCGCTGGAACGGATGAACAGGTGCAGTGTCAGCACCACCGCCAGCCGGGTTAACTCCCGGCCCTGCCGGTAATCGCCAATACGATCGAGCAATTCAGGCAACCGCTCCAGCGGTAAAGCGGGATAGTGATTCTTGACGGGAGAGGCGACTACACCATCCAGATGCTGCGCCGGGTTGCTTTCGGTCAGTCCCTGCTGAACGGCATAGCGCATGATGTTGCTGAGTTGCTGCCGGGTTCGGGACGCGACTTCCAGAAAGCCCTTATCCTCAATAACCCGCAGCAAAGCCGTGAAATCCTGCGTTTTAAGCGCAGCAACGGGCAGATGACCAATCGCCGGGAAGATATGGTTTTCCATACTGGCGAGAATACGGGCGGCATAATCAGCCGACCATTTTTTGTTGGTTTTGTGCCAGGCCAGCGCCACCGCCTTAAAGCACTTTTCAGGGGAGCAGGCGGATTTCTCTGCCATACGCTGTTGCGCCGGGTTGATATTCTGCGCCAGTAGCTTGCGGATACCGTCGCGCTGTTGCCTGGCTTCTGCCAGTGAGACAAGCGGATATGCGCCAAGACTGACTCTGGATTCTTTTCCGTTGAAACGATATTTGAGATACCAGATGCGTGAACCACCCGGATTGACGAGCAGATACAGACCCTGAGAGTCGGAGAGTTTTACCGGACGGGAAGAAGACTTTAACTTGCGGATTTTAGAATCGTTTAAAGACATTTGGGGGTCACTCCAGAATCGAACCAAACTGACCCCAGATCTGACCACCAAATTATCCCGATGCGGAGAGAAAATTAGATACGCACCGGGAAGGATTTTCACGCTAACTTACTGAATCGTAAACAAATAGAGACGCATAGATAAGCATGAAAACTTGAATTTGGCTCCTCTGACTGGACTCGAACCAGTGACATACGGATTAACAGTCCGCCGTTCTACCGACTGAACTACAGAGGAATCGTGAGAACGAGGCGAATATTAGCGACGCTCATCCACAATGTCAAAGCCTGTTTTTTAAATTTGAAATCGTTTGCTGAAATAATCTGCACTTTGTCGTTTATTCCGACACAACTGGCTTTTTTTCACACTTTTGCGGCTCAGGTCGAGGATATTTCCACAGCCAACGTCCAGTAACCATTCGCCAGTAAAACAGCACGGCCCGCACAGCCCAGTCGGCAAACATTCCCATCCAGACACCAACTACACCCCAGCCAAGCATGATTCCCAGCACATAACCGACTACAACCCGGCAACCCCACATGCTCAACATAGAAACCCACATGGCGTAACGTGCATCGCGAGCACCCTTAAATCCAGCGGGTAGCACCCATGAGGCAGACCAAATAGGCATAAATAAAGCATTTAGCCAAATCAGAATCACAACGACATGTTTAACCTGTGGATCCTGGGTGTAAAACGATGCCATAACCCCGGCAAAGGGAGCCGTTAGCCAGGCGATGGCCGTTAATCCAAGAGTGGACAGCCAGAACACATGCCGCAACTGAATCTCTGCTTGCGCTATCTGCCCTACCCCCAACCTTCGGCCTGTAATGATCGTAGAAGCAGAGCCGAGCGCACTTCCGGGTAAGTTGATAAGAGCCGCAATTGAAAACGCGATAAAATTTCCGGCAATAACACTGGTCCCCATCCCGGCAACGAACATTTGGGTTAATAACCGACCACTGGTAAATAACACTGATTCGACACTCGCTGGAATACCAATCCCCATGACTTCCCAGATAATGCTAAAATTCAGCGGGTTAAAATAGCTCTTTAACGAAATTCTTAGCGCAGGATTAAAACCAATCGCCAGCACCCACAAAATTGCAACTGCGCCAATATAACGAGAAATGGTTAAACCCAACCCAGCCCCGACAAATCCCAGTCCCGGCCAGGAGAAAAGGCCGTAAATCAATATGCCGCTAATAATAATATTAAGAATATTCAGGCTACCGTTAATCAGTAGCGGTATTTTCGTATTCCCTGCACCACGAAGTGCCCCGCTACCAATCAAAGTGATGGCAGCTGCTGGATAACTGAGTACCGTCAGCTCCAGATAAGTCAACGCCAGTGCTTTAACTTCTGTCGTGGCATCACCCGCGACGAAATCAATAATTTGTTCGCCAAAATGATGAATAAGCGTTGCCAACAGTACGGCAAACAACGTCATGATCACCAATGACTGCCGCGTCGCCACCCTCGCTCGTCGTCGATCCCGCTTACCGAGACAAAATGCCACAACGACAGTAGTACCAAGATCGATAGCAGCAAAAAAAGCCATAATGACCATATTGAAGCTGTCCGCCAATCCCACGCCGGCCATCGCATCTTTTCCCAGCCAGCTGACCAGAAAAGTGCTCAGGACCCCCATCAACAGGACACAGGCATTCTCCATGAAGATAGGAACAGCAAGCGGGGTTATCTCGCGCCAGAACAACACTTTGTAGCTCTTGCGTTTAGCGTGCCAGCGAGTGCCGTGAACAACCTGGCGTAAAGCAGAGGAGATATTCAAAGCCGACCTTAATTGCAGAAAGTGAAACCACATTTCAAATAATGAGGGAGAATCAGCAAAGCTGCAAAGATTTTCGCCAACAAATTGTCTGCAAATGCAACAAACTGTTGATAGAAACGGCAAACGGTTGGGAAATTTAAAAATCGGGTTTGACAAAAGATTTTTCGCCGTTAAGATGTGCCTCAACAGCAATTCCTCTGTAGTTCAGTCGGTAGAACGGCGGACTGTTAATCCGTATGTCACTGGTTCGAGTCCAGTCAGAGGAGCCAAATTCAAAAAAGCCTGCTTTCAAGCAGGCTTTTTGCTTTCTAATTACCAACGCTCTTAAAACATCTGTCTTGAACCAGAACTAATTTGCACAGGCATTCCCGATCGACGTTGCAACGCAGCATTTGCGCGATTTACATCAACTTCTTGCCCGTTGATAAACGCCCGCAAAGATGGGGTTACCGGCAATGGTACTTTTCGGTCAGACTCATATTCTGCACGATTGCGCGACAGCGGCTCATGAACTTCCAGCCACTTTGAACCATCCGGTTCCGTTGTGTATTTCACTGGCTGATCAATAATTTGTACACGAGTGCCTACAGGAACATTATCAAACAGATATTTGATATCGTCATTGCGCAGACGAATACAGCCCTGACTTACCCGGAGCCCAATACCAAAATTGGCATTGGTACCGTGGATGGCATATAGCCTGCCAATATAAATCGCATACAGCCCCATGGGATTATCAGGCCCCGCAGGAACAAATGCGGGCAAACTCTCCCCTCGTTTCGCATATTCGCGCCGAGTGTTCGGCGTTGGCGTCCAGGTTGGAGCTTCTTGTTTACGTTCAACGGTAGTCACCCAGTTACGCGGGGTTTCTCGCCCAGCCTGGCCGATACCAATAGGAAAGACTTCCACAGTATTACTGTCTGGTGGGTAGTAATAAAGACGCATCTCAGCGACGTTAACCACAATCCCTTTACGAACAGTGGCGGGCAAAATCAGTTGCTGCGGAATGGTGAGTTGCGAACCTGACTTCGGCAAGAAAACATCAGCGCCCGGATTCGCTTCCAGCATGTTACTTAACCCTTGCCCGTATTGTGCGGCAAAAGTCTCCAGCGGCTGGGTATTGTGATCAGGAACAGTTACAGTAAACGACTGCCCCACTAAACGGCTACCCTCTGGAGGTAATGGATAAGTTACCGCCAGGCTAGTATGGCTGGCAAAAAGCAGAGCAAATGAGCAAAGAATATTTACACGACGCATCATGTCCCTTTCCTATGTCGCGAAAGCTATCCATTAAGTATAGCTTTTATCAGACTTTTCGTTTTTAACTGTTCAAATCAGAAGTCGTATTCCCCGGTAGAACAATATTACTGGCAGCAAGTTCGCCCATGTTGTTGTATATCGCACAAGCAGCTTCGATGATGGGCATCGCCAGAGCTGCGCCACTCCCCTCACCTAAACGCATCTCCATATTGAGATAAGGCTCCAGCCCCAAATGCGACAGCGCTATACGCGCCCCTTTTTCTGCCGACAGGTGAGAAGGAATGAGATACGGTTTGATTGCAGGAGACATCTGGCAGGCTGCGAGCGCAGCAGCATAAGAAAGAAATCCATCCAGCAACACGGGTAAACCGCAGGAAGCAGCGCCTAACATCACGCCAGCCATTCCGACCAAATCAAATCCACCCACTTTTGCCAGAACATTAACGCCATCCTGCGGATTTGGCTGATTCAACGTAATCGCCCGGCGCACAACATCAATTTTATTAGCCAGTTTATCTGTCGGCAGGTTTGCGCCAATCCCAACCACTTCTTCAGGATCCCGGCCAGTGATTGTGCTGACTATTGCTGCTGCCGGTGTCGTGTTTGCCATCCCCAGTTCACCTACACCAAACAGCGTGACACCGTTTTTTGCCAGCTCCCGCGTATAACATATGACGTCCAAAAGCAACTTTTCAGCCTGACGGCGACTCATTGCCGGAGCTGAAGCAATATTGCCGCTACCTCGTGCGACACGCATGTTGATAAGCCCGGGGATAGGCTCAGCAGTATCAATACCAACATCAATTACGTGGACGTTAGCGCCCGCTTGTGCTGCCAGCACACACACGCCGGTTGTTCCGCGGGTCATATTTTCAGCCTGAATGGCTGTGACTTCTTTTGGGGAAATAGCGACCCCTTCCTCCCAGACGCCGTGATCGGCACACATAACCAGTACCGCTTTTTTGCCCACATGCGGTATGCCATTCAACCCCGGCATTCCCGCCAGTTGTACGCCAAGCGCCTCCAGCCTTCCCAGGCTACCAACAGGTTTGAGTAACCCGTCAATATGCCGTTGTGCACGCGACATAGCGGCAGGATCGATGGCAGGGATCGTATTCAGTAAATTGGCAAGTGTTTGCATGTCACGTCTCTTTATAGCAGTGCCAGCAGGAAGACCAGTTCACCAAGCTCTATGGCTGCTCCCAGCGTATCGCCGGTTTGCCCGCCCAGCGTACGTTTGAGAAGCTGACCGAGGATGAAAATCGCCACCATCGTCACCACCATAGCAGCCACACCATGCATACCCGGCAATAATACGGCAGCAAAAATAGCGGCTAAGCCGAGTGTGACGCAGGTTTGTCGCCCATCAATTTTGCCAATGAACACATTGCCAAGCCCTTCTTCCCGCGCATAACGATGACGATACATCAATAATGCGGCAGTCCCGCGGCTGACCGCACATGCTGCCGCCAGCGATGCAAGGATCGGTTCGCCACGCAGAGCCAACTCGCTTAACACCAGAATCTTTGCCAGTACCACAAAAATCAATGCCAGACCGCCGTGGGTGCCTAAACGGCTATCACGCATGATTTCCAACATGCGATCGCGGCTACGTGCAGAAAATACGCCATCACAGGTATCAGCGAGGCCGTCCAGGTGGAATCCCCCGGTCATCAGCGCCAGCATAAGTACGCTAAACAGTGCCGCCAGTGGTACGTCACACCATGCCTGCAGCACCATGAAGACCAGCCCGCTAATCGCGCCAAGCAATAATCCAATCAAAGGAAAAGTAATAATACCGCGAGAATAATGCTCGAAATCCAGTCCCTGGGACCAGCGACGCGGTACAGGCAGACGCGTAATAAATGAGAGCATCGCCCAAAATAATTTACTCATTTGATTTTTACTCCAATACACGAAACCACCAGCCATACTTCATTTGCCGCAGCGGCCAACTGCTGGTTTACCCGCCCGGCAATATCACGAAAATGTCGTGCCAGACGACTCTCCGGCACAATCCCCATTCCCACTTCGTTAGTCACTAATACAACCTTTGCGGGGCAACGTTGGCAGGCAGCAATCAACGACTGAATCTCAGCATTAATCGCCTGTTCCATCGCCTGATAATCCCATTCATCAGGGTCTTTATCGCCGCCATAATCAAACAACAGATTAGTCACCATTGTGGTAACGCATTCCAGCAACACAGCCTCATTCGGGTTAATGTCTGCATGAATTAATTCATCAAGATGTTGCCAGCGCTCCACTGTGCGCCAGTGCGCCGGGCGGCCTTTCCGATGATGTTCTATCCGTGCAGCCATCTCATCATCAAGGATTTGCGAGGTGGCGATATACAGAACCTGTGAAGAGTCCCCAATAAGCGCTTCTGCGTGGCGACTCTTCCCGCTCCGTGCTCCACCTGTCACCAAAATCATCATACCGACTCCTGATTCAATTGTATGATGGTATTCATTGAACAGAACAATGGATCCCCCACCGTTGCTGACCGCAAAACATTTACGCGATTAATACTGCGCGTAATATAATTAAAAATCCAGCATTCTCAATCCATTACGAAAGAAGATGGCATTGCGGAATAGCCAGACTTCCTCGTGTTAACGTCCGACAAAATGCGTCATTGACAGCGGTTTCTCTGGCATGACAGATTTCATTCAGATAATGGATTAATGCTACAGCCCCACCAGCCGGACCAGTCAGCAAACGGGCATTGTGTTCTGTAATCAAAATTACCGTCGTTCCCTCAGAATGAGCGAGCCATTCTGGTACGGATATCTCGCTTTCAGCTGCTATCAATAGCAGCACTGAATAATCGCTATACGCATCTGATAACGATTGCACAGGCCCACCGTCAAAAGGCTGGAAATCTTGCTGCCAGTCCTCACCAACCAAACAGGTTATTGGCAATATTTCCGCCAGATGTTTCGCCAGATCCACATCTCCAGATAAGAGGCAAAAAAGAGCTATCGATTCGGGTTTTATCGTTTTCATGCCCCTCGCCCTCCACTTAATTTCCTGTAATGGCGGTCTGGTTGATAAGCCATGAAACAAGATTGCCACACCTTAAGTGCAGCCCTGGTGCCTGTCGGCACTGCGATGAAAGAACTAAATGATGCCGCCATACCCTGATCCTTTCAGGGTGGTAGGGGTATAAAGACGCGCCTGTACTCTACCGGACGCTTCCGGGCAACCCACTTCCCACCGAAGTTGTTGGTATTGACTGACTGGCTGGTCTTCTGGCTTAGCGTCATCCTCTCCCGACCTTCCCAATCTCGCGATCAGTGGCATTTTCGGGTTTGTCAGCATTACAGCAGCGGGGGCTGCGAGGGATTTTCACCCTCTTCCCAGGCACAAATGTGCCACACCTGTCAGCGTATGTTATGAGCTGATTTCACTTTTCCCATAACAGGGAAATAACGTTAATTATTCATTCCAGAGTTTATTTAAACCGTCCTCTTTTTTTGGGGCATTTACTCTATACCGTTTCCATCGCCGCATTATCACTCACTTGCTGTCGATACACCTGCGGCGTAACCTGATAAGTCTGACGGAAAACTTTGCAAAAATAACTTGTTTGCGAAAAACCTAAATTACGCGCAATGCTGGCGATGCTCCAGTCACTATGGCACAGTAACTCACGAGCGCTGGCCATCCGTTGTTGGTTTACCCACGCATTAAACCCGATTCCATGGTATTTCTTAAATAACTTACTGAAATAATAAGGGCTTAGATAAACGTGCGAGGCGACATCTTCCAGACGCAAATCGTCTGATAAATGCGCATCAATATAACGTAAAGCTTTTTTCATTTTATTGTCGTGGGGACCAGGCGCACGAGTCTGGCGCAACGAATCTGACTGAGATTTGTTCTCTTTAATAACCACAAAATTGAGTTGTTTTTTTAGGCAATTTTCTACAATCAACTTCAACAAATCCGCAGAGGCCATAACTCTTGAGTAATCCATCTCAGGGACTTTGCGAAATTCATTAAGTAATTCGGGATCTGCCTGCCAGCAATCATCGACATTCAGAATATCGACCAAATCGACATCATCATTACGCAGACGAACTTGCCCGCACAATACAAAACCAACTAAATGTCCGGCGATTACCAGTGGAATAGAGAAATCGGTTAATCCGGCATGACAGCGATAAATACAAGGCTGATCGGATTTAGAGGCTTCCAGCCCCCCACAACGATCGCTCATGCGACATCGAGTGCTCATCTGAGGGTGTTGCCGCATCATCTGACAAAATGGAGTGAAGTTAAACAGCTCGGAAATTTCATCGCCGTGAATATTGACCACGACAACCGCAAGGCTGGTCGCCTGCGCAAAATCCTGCGCGATTTTATTAATGAGTTCTGAATTAAGTGTCGCCGCAGAAATCATGATAAAACCTCCCAGTTAATTTATTGTTATAGCAAAACAATTGTTTTACATTTAATCTTCACATCATCCTTGATGATTTACTGACGAGAAGCACAAAGGACAATAACAAAAGCCTCCGTGAAGCGGGAGACTTTTTAATAAGTTCGGAAAGCAGATCACAAACAGTAAAAAAATAAACGTTTATAACTGCCAGATTATTTCATTATTCGCTGATTTCTTTAGGCGTTACACTATTGACAGGTAAATTCTTTGCAATGAGATAGCGATAAATCGCCGCACCAACACATGCCCCAATGATCGGTGCAATAATGGGTACAATGAAATAAGGAATATTGCGTCCACCAGTCATCGCAATTTCCCCCCAACCCGCAAACCAGGTGAAAATTTTAGGTCCAAAATCACGCGCTGGATTCATGGCAAAACCGGTTAATGGTCCGGTAGAAGCACCAATAACAGCAACCAGAATACCAATAAGTAAAGGCGCAAGCGGTCCTTTGGGTACGCCATTACCGTCATCGGTCAACGCCATAATCAACCCCATTAACATGGACGTTATGACCACTTCGACCAACGCAGCTTGCCATACATTAATCGCCGCTGCTGGATAAGTACTGAAGATACTGGCGAGTTGTAAACTTTCTGCGCTACCACGCACTATATTGTGAGCAGATTCAAAATCGATAAACAAACTGCTGTAGAGAGAATATGCCAGAACCGCACCACCAAAGGCACCCGCTAATTGCGCCACACAAAATGGCAGCACTTTACGGGCTGGGAAAGAGGCAAACAGCCACAGAGCAATGGTAACTGCCGGGTTGAGATGAGCGCCGGAAATACCTGCCGTAAGGTAAACAGCAAGCGAAATCCCTAACCCCCATATGATACAAATTTCCCACAGTCCCAGACTTGCCCCGGCAACTTTCAGGGCGCACAAACAACCAATGCCAAAAAAGAGGAACAGTCCGGTGCCCAAAAACTCGGCAACGCATTGCGCCTTGAGTGAATCATTCATAGTGACACCTTCTTTACGGAGTTTTTCTTTATCAGCCAACTATGCGCTGATTGTTGTGTATACCGAGCGCAACTATAAAAAATTGCTCTGCAGAAAATATTGCCAACATGCATGACAGACTCGTGTAAAAATCGTGCTAACATAACAAATTATTGTCATTGCCGAATCATGCAACACAGCTTTAATCAGTGTTGAAGTAATAATTTCCACCAAACTTTTACAATAAAAAATTGCCATCATGACATAATAAAATTGAAACAAATATCACAGTTCCTTCCTCGAACCAAACTCAACGAAATATTATTCGCGATTAAACTCACTAGCCAACGCAATTAATTCACATTGAAACATCCACAAAACAACCAATAAATTAACAACATATAGTTCATAAAAGCAATTTTATTATATTTGTTCTCTATTAATTTTTCTCATTAGCCGAGTAAGTCAGCCATTCTTTTTCCTCGCTTTTTTTTATAGTCATATCGTCAAAAAAATCCAGGCGAGGTCTTTATGCAACAAGAAGCGTTAGGAATGGTAGAAACCAAAGGCTTAACTGCCGCCATAGAGGCCGCAGATGCCATGGTGAAGTCGGCAAATGTTTTGCTGGTCGGCTACGAAAAAATAGGTTCCGGGCTGGTGACCGTCATCGTTCGTGGTGATGTCGGGGCGGTAAAAGCGGCAACAGACGCGGGTGCCGCAGCTGCGCGTAACGTCGGCGAAGTAAAAGCCGTACACGTTATTCCCCGCCCACATACCGATGTCGAAAAAATCTTACCAAAGGGAATTAACCCATGAGCAGCAATGAACTGGTCGAACAGATCATGGCGCAGGTCATCGCTCGCGTAGCGACGCCAGAGCATGAGGTTCTCCCGAAAACCACTCATCAAATACGAGAGACGGCTATGGCAGAAAAAAGCTGCACGTTAACAGAATTTGTTGGCACCGCTATTGGCGACACTGTAGGTCTGGTCATTGCGAACGTTGATAGCGCCCTGTTGGACGCGATGAAACTTGAAAAACGCTATCGTTCCATTGGCATTCTGGGGGCGCGTATTGGCGCAGGGCCACACATTATGGCCGCTGATGAAGCGGTAAAAGCCACCAACACTGAAGTTATTAGCATTGAACTTCCTCGCGATACTAAAGGCGGTGCCGGACACGGCTCATTGATCCTCTTAGGTGGCAACGATGTTTCCGACGTGAAACGCGGTATTGAAGTTGCCCTGAAAGAACTCGATCGGACCTTTGGTGATGTCTATGCCAACGAAGCCGGGCATCTTGAACTGCAATACACCGCCCGCGCCAGCTATGCACTGGAAAAAGCGTTTGGCGCTCCACTGGGACGGGCTTGCGGCGTTATTGTCGGCGCTCCGGCTGCGGTGGGTGTTCTGATGGCCGACACCGCGCTGAAGTCCGCCAATGTGGATGTCGTGGCATACAGCTCCCCCGCTCAAGGCACCAGCTACAGCAACGAAGTCATTCTGATTATCTCGGGTGACTCCGGCGCAGTCCGCCAGGCGGTCATCTCCGCACGCGCAATCGGTAAAACCGTGCTTTCGACTCTCGGCGATACACCGAAAAACGATCGCCCTTCCTACATCTGAATTCTCTGAGGCAGATTTATGAGATCGAAAAGATTTGAAGCACTGGCAAAACGCCCGGTCAACCAGGACGGTTTCGTTAAAGAGTGGATTGAAGAAGGCTTCATTGCGATGGAAAGCCCGAACGATCCTAAACCGTCAATCAAAATTGTTAACGGCGTCGTTACCGAACTGGATGGAAAACCCGCCAGTCAGTTTGACCTGATCGACCACTTTATCGCCCGCTACGGCATCAATCTCGCGCGCGCAGAAGAAGTCATCGCGATGGATTCGGTAAAACTTGCCAATATGTTGTGCGATCCAAATGTCAAACGTAGCGATATCGTTCCCCTTACCACAGCAATGACGCCTGCAAAAATCGTCGAAGTGGTTTCGCAGATGAACGTGGTAGAGATGATGATGGCGATGCAGAAAATGCGCGCCCGTCGAACACCATCACAACAGGCTCACGTCACCAACATCAAAGATAACCCGGTACAAATTGCCGCCGACGCAGCTGAAGGCGCATGGCGCGGGTTTGATGAACAGGAAACCACTGTTGCCGTTGCTCGCTATGCACCGTTCAACGCCATCGCCCTGCTGGTCGGCTCACAGGTGGGACGTCCGGGCGTCTTGACCCAGTGTTCACTGGAAGAAGCCACCGAACTGAAACTCGGTATGTTAGGCCACACCTGTTACGCCGAAACAATTTCTGTCTATGGTACAGAACCTGTTTTCACCGATGGCGATGATACCCCGTGGTCAAAAGGATTTCTCGCGTCATCCTATGCTTCTCGCGGCTTAAAAATGCGCTTTACTTCCGGCTCCGGCTCTGAAGTACAGATGGGTTACGCGGAAGGCAAATCAATGCTTTATCTCGAGGCTCGATGCATTTACATCACCAAAGCCGCAGGCGTTCAGGGTCTGCAGAATGGTTCGGTAAGCTGCATCGGTGTTCCATCAGCTGTGCCATCAGGCATCCGCGCAGTATTAGCGGAAAACTTAATTTGCTCATCGCTGGATCTGGAATGCGCCTCCAGTAATGACCAGACCTTTACCCACTCGGATATGCGCCGTACCGCACGTTTCCTGATGCAATTTCTGCCGGGTACCGACTTTATCTCGTCCGGTTTTTCCGCTGTGCCGAACTACGACAACATGTTTGCTGGTTCAAACGAAGATGCTGAAGACTTCGATGATTACAACGTCATTCAGCGTGACCTGAAGGTTGATGGCGGGCTGCGACCAGTACGCGAAGAAGATGTTATCGCAATCCGCAATAAAGCCGCTCGCGCTTTACAGGCTGTCTTTGCCGGTATGGGACTACCGCCAATTACCGATGAAGAAGTCGAAGCGGCAACCTATGCCCACGGTTCGAAAGATATGCCTGAGCGCAATATTGTGGAAGACATCAAGTTCGCCCAGGAGATTATCAATAAAAACCGTAACAGCCTGGAAGTGGTGAAAGCCCTGGCGCAAGGCGGTTTTACCGATGTCGCCCAGGACATGCTCAACATGCAAAAAGCAAAACTGACCGGCGATTATCTCCATACCTCAGCCATCATCGTCGATGACGGACAAGTGCTCTCAGCGGTCAATGACATCAATGATTACGCCGGACCAGCTACAGGTTACCGCCTGCAAGGGGAACGCTGGGAAGAGATCAAAAATATTCCCGGTGCACTTGATCCCAACGAAATTGACTAAGGGTGAGAAATGGAAATTAACGAAAAATTACTGCGTCAGATTATCGAAGGCGTGCTGGCAGAAATGCAAACCAGCGACAAGTCCGTTTCATTTCGTGCACCTGTCTCTGCAACTGTCTCTTCAGTGCCAGATACCGGAAATTTTCTGACCGAAATTGGCGAAGCCCAACAAGGCACTCAGCAAGATGAAGTCATTATTGCTGTAGGCCCGGCGTTCGGCCTGGCGCAAACCGTCAATATCATCGGTATTCCGCATAAAAACATTTTGCGCGAAGTGATTGCCGGTATCGAAGAAGAAGGCATTAAAGCCCGTGTGATTCGCTGCTTTAAATCGTCCGATGTCGCATTCGTAGCAGTCGAAGGCGATCGTCTTAGTGGTTCAGGTATTGCTATCGGTATTCAGTCGAAAGGCACAACGGTTATCCACCAGCAGGGACTTCCCCCCTTGTCTAACCTGGAACTTTTCCCACAAGCGCCTTTGTTGACGCTGGATACTTATCGTCAGATTGGCAAAAACGCCGCGCGTTATGCGAAGCGCGAGTCTCCACAACCGGTGCCGACCCTCAACGATCAAATGGCGCGACCGAAATACCAGGCCAAATCTGCCATTTTGCATATTAAAGAGACGAAGTACGTGGTCACTGGCAAAAAACCGCAAGAACTGCGCGTGACGTTTTAACAAAGGAAACCTTCATGAATACCGATGCAATTGAGTCGATGGTCAGGGACGTGTTGAACCGCATGAACAGTTTACAGGGTGCAGCTCCTGTTTCTGCGGTCCCCAGCGCGTCAATACAGAGCGCCAAAGTGACGGATTACCCGCTGGCAAATAAACATCCGGAATGGGTTAAAACAGCAACCAATAAAACGCTCGACGATTTCACTCTGGAAAATGTGCTCAGCGATAACGTCACCGCCCAGGATATGCGCATTACCCCTGAAACATTGCGTATTCAGGCCGCGATTGCCAGAGATGCTGGTCGCGATCGCCTGGCGATGAATTTCGAACGCGCCGCTGAGCTTACCTCAGTACCGGATGATCGCATCCTCGAAATCTACAATGCGTTACGCCCTTATCGTTCGACTAAGCAAGAACTTATTGCCATTGCTGACGATCTTGAACGGCGTTATCAGGCCAAAATTTGTGCTGCATTTGTCCGTGAAGCTGCGGAACTTTATGTCGAGCGCAAAAAACTGAAAGGCGACGATTAAGGACGAACTATGCGATATGACGATTAAGGACGAACTATGCGATATATAGCAGGCATTGATATCGGCAACTCATCAACAGAGGTTGCGCTGGCAACGCTCAGTGCAACTGGAGAGTTGTCGTTCGTGAGTAGCGCCCTGGCGGAAACCACCGGAATTAAAGGTACGTTGCGTAACGTCCATGGTATTCAGGAGGCGCTCGCACAGGCAACGAAAAAAGTCGGCATCAATGTTAGCGATATTTCGCTTATTCGTATCAACGAAGCAACTCCGGTCATTGGTGATGTGGCGATGGAAACCATCACTGAAACTATCATCACCGAATCAACCATGATCGGTCACAACCCGAAAACGCCGGGCGGAGTGGGGCTGGGCGTAGGGCTCACCATCACTCCGCAAGAGTTATTAACATGCCCGGCGGACACACCCTACATTCTGGTGGTGTCATCGGCATTTGATTTTGCCGATATCGCAACAATGATAAACGCCTCCGTACGCGCCGGATATCAGCTGACTGGCGTTATTCTGCAACGCGACGATGGCGTACTGGTCAATAACCGCCTGGAAATTCCTCTCCCTATTGTTGATGAAGTCCTCTACATCGATCGTATTCCGCTCGGCATGCTGGCTGCGATTGAAGTTGCCGTTCCCGGGAAAGTTATCGAAACCCTGTCTAACCCGTATGGGATTGCCACCGTTTTCGCCCTCAATGCTGAAGAGACTAAAAATATTGTTCCTGTCGCGCGGGCGCTAATCGGCAACCGTTCAGCAGTGGTAGTGAAAACGCCTTCTGGCGACGTTAAAGCCCGTTCGATACCCGCCGGAAATATCGAACTGCTTTCTGCCGGGCGCACAACGCGGGTTGATGTAGCTGCTGGTGCCGATGCCATTATGAAAGCGGTCGGTGAGTGCCCAAAACTGGAAAACGTGACGGGAGAACCTGGCTCCAACATCGGCGGAATGCTGGAACATGTTCGCCAGACCATGGCTGAACTGACCAACAAACCCAGCCACGAAATTTTTATTCAGGATTTGCTGGCGATAGATACCTCTGTCCCCGTCAACGTAACCGGTGGTCTGGCAGGTGAATTTTCACTGGAACAGGCTGTGGGTATTGCCTCTATGGTGAAATCCGACCGTCTGCAAATGGCGATGATCGCCAGTGAAATTAAGCAAAAACTGCATGTTGATGTTCAGGTCGGAGGCGCAGAAGCAGAAGCCGCCATTCAAGGGGCCTTGACTACCCCTGGAACCACACGTCCACTGGCAATTCTGGACTTAGGTGCAGGCTCTACCGATGCCTCCATCATCAATCAGAAAGGGGAAATTGTTGCCACTCACCTTGCGGGTGCGGGCGACATGGTAACGATGATTATCGTTCGTGAGCTGGGCTTAAATGATCGTTATCTGGCAGAAGAAATCAAAAAGTACCCGTTGGCAAAAGTAGAAAGCCTGTTCCACTTACGCCATGAAGATGGCAGCGTTCAGTTCTTCCCTACTCCCCTATCCCCCTATGTATTTGCCCGCGTCTGTGTAGTGAAACCCGACGAACTGGTGCCTATTCCCGGTGATTTGACGCTGGAAAAAGTACGCGCTGTTCGTCGCAGTGCGAAAGAGCGTGTCTTCGTAACCAATGCCCTGCGCGCGCTACGTCAGGTAAGCCCTGCCGGAAATATTCGCGACATTCCGTTCGTCGTTCTGGTGGGCGGTTCTTCGCTGGATTTCGAAGTACCACAGTTAGTCACCGATGCATTGGCGCATTATCGACTGGTCGCCGGACGGGGGAATATCCGTGGTAGCGAAGGTCCGCGCAACGCGGTAGCTACTGGGCTACTCATCGCCTGGCACAAGGAGTCGATTCATGGAAAGTAAAGAGCGTGCACCAGCCATCGTCGTCATGGAGATCGGTAACTGCATCACTATATGGGATGAGGTGCTTCTTGGCATTGAAGAGGAAGGTATTCCCTTTCGCATTCAACACATTCCGTCAGGTGAAGTTATCGATAGCGCCTGGCTGGCTGCTCGTCAATCTCCCCTGTTGGTTGGCATTGCCTGCGATCAGGAAAAACTGATTGTGCATTACAAAAACTTACCACCATCAGCGCCACTGTTTACGCTGATGTATCAACAAGATAACCATGCCCGGCGCAGCATCGGCACTAACGCTGCCCGCCTGGTAAAAGGAATTCCCTTCCGGGAATTCCACTCATAATCCACAGGAGAAACGCAGTATGAACAACGCACTAGGACTGGTTGAAACAAAAGGGTTAGTTGGCGCAATTGAAGCTGCAGATGCCATGGTTAAATCCGCCAACGTGCAGCTGGTTGGCTATGAAAAGATTGGTTCGGGTCTGATTACGGTGATGGTCCGCGGTGATGTTGGTGCAGTAAAGGCCGCCGTGGATGCGGGGAGCGCTGCGGCAAGCGCAGTTGGCGAAGTGAAATCCTGCCATGTCATCCCGCGCCCACACAGTGATGTTGAGGCTATTTTACCTAAATCGGCATAACCCCATTTGCTAAGGAGCACAGCGTGAAGCAATCACTGGGATTACTTGAAGTCAGTGGTCTGGCACTCGCCATCAGTTGCGCAGATGCTATGGCAAAAGCCGCGTCCATCACGCTGGTTGGCCTTGAGAAGACCAATGGCTCAGGCTGGACGCTCATCAAAATCACCGGTGACGTCGCCTCGGTTAATGCGGCGATCGCGACGGGAGCCAGTTTCGCCGGACAGCGAAATGGCCTCGTCGCACACAAAGTGATTGCCCGTCCGGGAGACGGCATTCTGCCCCACACAACTAAAGCATTGACTGTGACGGTTGAAACAAGCGAAACACCAGCAACAACCGTCATCTCAGAGATTATCAGTTGTAATTTGTGTCTTGACCCGGCATGTCAGCGGCAAAAAGGTGAGCCCCGCTCACTTTGCCTGCACGCCAATAAGCGAGGGGAGTAACAGTGGATAAACAAACCTTGCAGGAAACAGTGAGCCAGATTCTGGATGAGATGCGCGAGCGCCCTATCCCTCTGGGTGTTTCCAGTCGTCATATTCATCTTTCAACAGCGGATTATTTGCGTCTTTTTCCTGAACAACCGATTAGCGAGAAAAAGCCGTTAATGCAACCTGGCCAATTCGCTGCTGAACAGGTTGTTACGCTGGAGGGACCAAAAGGTAAATTGCACAACGTTCGCTTGTTGGGGCCGCTACGCAATGCAAGCCAGGTGGAAATTTCCCGGACGGACGCCAGAACGTTAGGGATCACCGCCCCGCTACGCATGTCAGGCGATCTCAGCGGCACTCCAGGGATTCGTTTGGTAAGCCCATTTGCGGAACTGGAGATCACATCTGGCGTCATTGTCGCGCAACGGCATATTCATATGTCTCCGCTGGATGCCCTGATTTATGGCGTTACGCATGGCGATAAAGTGGCGGTTGCCATTGAAGGTGATGAGCGACGACTGATATTCGAAAACGTCGCTGTTCGCGTCTCTCCGGATATGCGTCTTGAAATGCATATTGATACCGATGAAGCCAACGCCGCAGGGGCTGATAGCCCTGACGTTTTTGCCACACTGGTGTCAGTGCCATGAATAACATGCTGATGCAACGTATTGTTGACGAAGTGGTTTTTCGCCTTAAACAACGTGCGGGAAAAACACTCGTGCTGACTGTTTTTCAACTGCGAGACGCCAGCGTTCAAGAGATAGTTCATCAGTATGCATCATTACAAATCCGATATGTCGATCTGCCGTTGTTACGACAACTTGCGGAGAACAAAACGTCAGATCGAGCAGCAATTCAGATACACGAAGCGTTAGCCTGGGGATTGCACATTCAATTGTCGTTGCAGCGTCATTTCCTGAACGCCATTGAATTGAAGACTCTCGCCCGTCTACCGCTAAGCTGGTGCGACGAGCAAGGGCAACCGATCTACCTTCATCGTGATCGACTTTTAAGTTATGCCGATATTGCACAGTTAAGCTCGGGAATACTGGTGTTACAGCGAAAATGTTGTGTGACCGCACTGGCTCGTGAAGCGGCAATTACCCGAAATATTCAGTTAATCAGGCAGGAGTAACCTATGCATCTGGCTCGAGTCACTGGCGCGGTAGTATCCACGCAAAAATCACCTTCTCTGATCGGGAAAAAACTGCTGCTGGTTCGCCGGGTCAGTGCTGACGGCGAACTGCCTCTCACGCCATTAACCGGCGACGAAGTTGCCGTTGATTCCGTCGGCGCAGGCGTTGGTGAGTTGGTACTCCTCAGCAGTGGTTCCAGCGCCAGACATGTGTTTTCCGGCCCTAACGAGGCCATCGACCTGGCAGTGGTCGGCATTGTCGATACGCTTTCGCGCTAAGGAGCTGAAAGATGGCAATTTATACCCGAACAGGTGATTCAGGAAGTACGTCTTTATTTACCGGACAGCGCGTCAGCAAAACTCATCTACGTGTCGAAACCTATGGCACGCTGGATGAACTGAACGCGACACTCAGTCTGTGTTATTGCGCCACCGCCATCGAAAGCCATCGCATCTTACTGGAAGCCATTCAACAACAGATATTTTGGTTTAGCGCCGAACTCGCCAGTGAAAGCGAACAGCCGTCAGCGCAGCAGCGTTACATCGGTACGGAAGAAATTGCCGCGCTGGAAAACGCGATCGATAGCGCAATGAACGCCGTCCCCCCGGTTCACAGCTTCATTCTGCCTGGTCGATGTGAAGCTGCAAGCCGCATGCATTTCGCCCGCACGGTGGCTCGACGGGCTGAAAGACGTCTGGTTGAACTGACAACAGAAACCACCGTCCGGAATGTTTTGCTGCACTATATCAACCGACTTTCCGATTGCCTGTATGCCCTCGCCCGCGTGGAAGACAACGTTGCTCATCAAAACCTGATGATTCAGGAAATCACAAAACGTTATCACGAAGCCAACCACACACCAGCATTGAAGGAACGCACAATGCCGCTCACTTTTCAGGATCTTCACCAGCTCATTCGTAGTGCGGCAATGCGCGCAGATGAACTGCATATTCCCGTTGTCATCAGCATTGTTGATGCCAACGGAACAGAAAGTGTTACCTGGCGGATGCCTGATGCCCTGTTGGTCAGCAGTGAACTGGCACCGAAAAAAGCCTGGACCGCCGTGGCGATGAAAACGGCAACCCACAAACTTGCTGATACCGTGCAACCCGGCGCGCCGCTTTACGGGCTCGAAAGCCATATGCAAGGCAAAGTCGTCACTTTTGGTGGCGGCTTCCCCCTCTGGCGTGACGGAAAATTGCTTGGCGGGCTTGGCATCAGCGGCGGTAGCGTTGAACAAGACATGGATATTGCCCAAAGCGCAATGGCGGCAATTAACGTGGGAGTAAACCAATGAATAACTCTGAATTAGAAACACTGATCCGCAATATTCTGCGTGAGCAGCTTGCCCCCGCTACGCAACGAGCGCAAAGAAACGCTATTTTCCAGACTGTTGATGAAGCGGTCTGCGCAGCGCACCAGGCCTTTTTACGCTTTCAACAGTGCCCGCTTAAAACCCGTAGCGCCATTATCAGCGCCATTCGCGAAGAATTAATGCCCCGCCTTACCGAACTGGCAGAAGAAAGCGCCAGTGAAACAGGGATGGGAAATAAAGAGGATAAGTATCTAAAGAACAAAGCAGCACTCAATAATACGCCAGGAATTGAAGATTTAACCACCACTGCACTAACCGGTGATGGTGGCATGGTTTTGTTTGAATACTCCCCGTTTGGGGTTATTGGCTCGGTCACGCCAAGCACCAACCCCACGGAAACCATCATTAACAACAGCATCAGCATGCTGGCAGCAGGTAATAGCGTCTACTTCAGTCCACACCCGGGAGCCAAATACGTTTCGTTAAAACTGATTACCACAATCGAAGACATCGCGTTTCGCTGTAGTGGCATTCACAACCTGATCGTTACCGTATCTGAACCGACCTTTGCCGCCACCGAACAGATGATGGCGCACCCTAAAATCAGCGTTCTGGCGATTACCGGCGGTCCGGGGATCGTCGCCATGGGAATGAAAAGTGGCAAGAAAGTGATTGGTGCCGGTGCGGGTAACCCTCCGTGCATCGTCGATGAAACGGCGGATATTGTGAAAGCCGCCGAAGATATCATCAACGGCGCTTCATTTGATTACAACCTGCCGTGTATCGCTGAAAAAAGCCTGATTGTCGTGGCATCAGTGGCAGAGTATTTAATTCAGCAGATGCAAAGTTTTGGCGCGCTTCTTCTTAACTATGAGCAAACGGAGAAATTGCGTGCAATTTGCCTGCCAGACGGTAGCGCCAACAAAAAACTGGTTGGGAAAAGCCCATCAGCCTTGCTGGAAGCGGCAGGCCTCCCTTTGCCCGCAAAAGCGCCGCGCCTACTGATTGCTGTTGTCGACGCCAATGATAGTTGGGTTACTTGTGAACAACTGATGCCAATGCTGCCCATTGTGAAGGTCAACGATTTTGATAGCGCTCTCGCCCTGGCGTTGAAAGTGGAAGACGGCTTGCACCACACGGCAATTATGCACTCGCAGAACGTCTCACGGCTCAACCTTGCCGCGCGCGTTATGCAAACCTCAATCTTTGTCAAAAACGGCCCCTCTTGGGCGGGTATTGGCGTCGGCGGCGAAGGCTTTACGACCTTTACTATTGCAACACCGACCGGAGAAGGGACAACGTCAGCACGGACTTTTGCCCGCTCACGACGCTGTGTGTTAACCAGCGGCTTTTCAATTCGCTAGAGAAACGGAAATGAATACTTTTTCACTGCAGACGCGTTTATACAGCGGACCAGGAAGTCTCAAGGTACTTAGCCGTTTCTCTCATAGACACATCTGGATTATTTGCGATGCCTTTCTGGCACACTCACCACTCATTGACACGTTGCATCAGGCGCTGCCAGACAGTAATCGTCTCAGTATTTTTAGCGAAATAACGCCCGACCCAACTATCCAGACCGTGGTGAAAGGCATTGCGCAAATGCAGACTTTACGCCCGGATGTGGTTATCGGTTTTGGCGGCGGTTCTGCCCTGGACGCCGCAAAAGCGATTGTCTGGTTTGGTCGCCAGTGTGGCATTGAAATTGAAACCTGCGTAGCCATTCCTACCACCAGCGGTACCGGTTCCGAAGTGACCAGTGCTTGTGTCATCAGCGATCCTGAGAAAGGGATTAAATATCCCCTTTTCGATAATGCACTTTATCCGGATATCGCGATCCTTGATCCATCTCTGGTCGTCAGCGTGCCACCGGCGATAACGGCCAATACCGGGATGGATGTTTTAACCCATGCGCTTGAAGCTTATGTTTCTCCTCGCGCCAGCGACTTCACGGATGCACTGGTCGAAAAAGCCGTGCAAATTGTTTTTCAATACCTGCCCACTGCAGTGAAGAAAGGCGATTGTCTCGCCACCCGTGGCAAAATGCATAATGCATCGACACTTGCAGGAATGGCCTTTAGCCAGGCTGGACTGGGATTAAACCATGCAATTGCTCATCAACTCGGCGGACAGTTTCATCTGCCACACGGCCTGGCGAATGCGCTCCTGCTCACGGCGGTTATCCGCTTTAATGCTGGCGATCCGCGCGCTGCCAAACGCTACGCCCGGCTGGCGAAAACGTGCCATTTATGCCCGGACAACGCCAATGACACCGCCAGCCTGAATGCACTTATTCAACATATTGAACAGCTTAAAACAACCTGTACGCTGCCGACTCTTACCAATGCGCTGAAAGAAAAAAAAGCAGAATGGTCAATACGCATACCAGATATGGTTCAGGCGGCACTGGCGGATGCAACGTTGCGTACCAACCCGCGTGCGGCTGATGCCTCCGCGATTGCAGAACTGCTCGAGGAGTTGTTATGAACGTCGAGTTAACCTCCTGCGACGACCAGACCATCCGCGAGCGAGTACAGGCAGCAGGTGTCGTGGGTGCTGGCGGGGCAGGTTTTCCAACCCATATTAAGCTACAAGCGCGTGTTGACACGTTCCTGGTGAATGCGGCGGAATGCGAACCCATGTTGAAAGTGGATCAACAGTTAATGGTGCAGCAAGCCAGCCGCCTGCTTCGCGGTGTTCACTATGCGATGAAAGCCACCGGGGCCAGTAGCGGAATCATCGCGCTGAAAGAGAAATATCAACGGGCAATAAACGCACTCACACCACTGTTACCACCGGATATCCGCCTGCATATTTTGCCCGATGTTTACCCCGCAGGAGACGAAGTGCTGACCATCTGGATGGCAACTGGTCGCCGCGTTCCACCCGCTGCATTACCCGTTAGCGTCGGTGTGGTGGTCAATAATGTTCAAACCGTACTTAATATTGCCAGAGCCGTCGAGCAACAGTATCCAGTGACGCGCCGCACACTCACTATTAATGGTGCAGTGGCGAAACCAATAACGGTAACCGTCCCCATCGGCATGTCTTTCCGTGAAGTCCTGGCGCTGGCGGGCGGCGCAACAGTAGATGCTCCTGGTTTTATCAATGGCGGGCCGATGATGGGAAGTTTGATCACATCGCTCGACACACCCGTCAGCAAAACCACTGGCGGCTTGCTGGTTTTACCCAACTCTCATTCACTGATCCAACGTCGAATGCAGAATGACCGCAGCGTACTTACCGTCGCGAAAACTGTTTGTGAGCAATGCCGCTTGTGTACCGATCTCTGCCCACGTCATTTAGTCGGTCACGAACTGGCCCCCCATTTATTAGTACGTGCGGTTAACTACCAACAGCTCGCTACGCCACAACTGTTACTGACGGCGCTCACCTGTTCGGAGTGCAACGTCTGCGCCAGCGTCGCCTGTCCGGTAGGAATTTTACCAATGCGCATAAACCGCCTGCTTAAGCAGGAATTACGCGCACAAAATCTCCGCTACGAAGGTGCCTTAAATCCTGCAGATCCCTTGGCAAATTATCGACTGGTTCCCGTAAAACGGCTGGTAACCAGACTGGGCTTAACCCCGTGGTATCAGGATGCGCCATTGTCTGAACAGGTGCCTCAGCCCGAAAAAGTGACGTTATTGTTACGCCAGCACATCGGTGCCAGCGCAATTGCGTGTGTACAAAAAGGCGATCGCGTCGTTCATGGGCAATGTGTAGGTCAAATTCCACACGGCACATTAGGTGCCCCCATTCATGCCAGTATTGATGGCATGGTCAGCGATGTGACAGAAAACGCGATTACGCTTGTGAGAGGTTAACGATGTCGAAAGCGGTAGGTATTTTAGAACTTAGCAGTATCGCGAAAGGGATGGAAACCGGCGACGCCATGCTGAAAAGCGCCAACGTTGAGTTACTGGTCAGCAAAACGCTATGCCCCGGAAAATTTCTGCTGATGCTCGGTGGCGATGTGGGCGCGGTGCAACAGGCCATCAACAGCGGTGCTTCCCTTGCTGGTGAAATGCTGGTCGACAGTCTTGTCCTGCCGAATATTCATCCCAGTCTCCTTTCTGCAATCAGCGGACTGAACCAAGTTGAACAGCACCGGGCTGTCGGCGTAGTCGAAACCTGGAGTGTCGCCGCCTGCATTGACGCTGCCGATTGTGCTGTCAAAGCTGCGAATGTCATTCTTGTTCGCGTGCATATGGCTTTTGGCATTGGCGGTAAATGCTACATGGTGGTTGCTGGCGATATTTCAGATGTTAATAACGCGGTCTCTGTCGCCAGCGAGCGTGCGGGAGAAAAAGGTTTGTTGGTCTATCGGTCGGTGATTGCCCGTCCACATGAAGCCATGTGGCGTCAGATGGTGGAGGGATAATGACAACTCAGCACACAACTGAACGGATGATTCAGGAATATGTCCCTGGTAAGCAGGTCACGCTGGCACATGTCATCGCCAATCCAGGGAAGGATCTGTTTAAGAAATTGGGTTTACCAGACACCGTTTCTGCTATTGGCATTCTGACGATTACCCCCAGCGAAGCATCTATCATCGCATGCGATATCGCCACAAAATCAGGCGCTGTAGAGATCGGTTTTCTTGATCGTTTTACCGGTGCCGTAGTGCTGACTGGTGATGTTTCTGCCATTGAATATGCACTTAGCCAGGTTACCCGTACGCTGGGTGAAATGATGCGCTTTACCACCTGCCCCATTACGCGGACCTGACGTTATGCAACGTATGATGCTTATCGGCCCCAGCCAGTGCGGAAAAACGTCACTCACGCAATGTCTGCGTGGCGAAAATATCCATTATCAGAAAACGCAGGCAATCGTCTGGTCCCCGACCACCATTGATACACCAGGCGAATACCTCGAAAACCGCAGCCTCTACAGTGCATTGTTGGTCAGTGCCTGCGAAGCAGACATTATCGCGCTGGTACTTAATGCGGACGCACCGTGGTCACCTTTTTCGCCAGGCTTTACCTCGTCAATGAATCGCCCGGTCATTGGAGTAGTAACCAAAGCAGATTTAGCCAGTATGGAACAAATATCTTTGGTGAAATGTTGGTTACGGGAAGCTGGAGCGCACAACGTGTTAGTAACCAGTGCGGTTAATAACAATGGAGTTACAGAAGTTTTTGCCTTGCTGCATACAGAAGAAGGCTGTCGCTAATTTCGATAGGTTCTCAGATGAGAATGATGACGGTGATACACAGATAAGAATCAATGAGCAATGAGGGTTGCCGGGCAACCCTCATTGAATAAAACAGGAATTACTTCGCTTCGCCGTTTTTCATTTCGCCCATAGCTTTCAGCTTTTTGGAGATATCGCGGCGTTCTTTGGAGAGCTCGGCATTTTTGATGATGTAATCGTCAACGCGATCTTCATAGTCACCTTTCATGCTGGCGATGATGCCCTGGATTGCTTCAACGCTCATCCCTGGCTTGATGTAATCGCTCAGGTTGTCCAGCAACAGGACGCGCTTCTGGTTGTCACGGATCTTTTTCTCAACGTCCTGAATTTCACGTTGCAGTTTGTTCTTACGACGGAACAGACGAACAAATTCCAGTACGTCCTGGAATGAAGGCTTGGTAGTTTCCATTTTTATACCCCTGATAATGTGAGAGTCGGATTCGTTTAAGCAACCGCTATTCGTTAGGGCCAACATTACTCATAGCTGCCGCAGATGACAATGCTTTTATCCCTTTTCACTATCATACCCTTTATCCTTGCTGAATCGAAGCAGCAGCAAGATGATTCTGAAGTTCAGGAATTATTTGCGCAAGGCCCGGCAAATCAGATTCGATAGCAACTCAAGCTGATGTGCCGTTTCCATGTTCAGCCACACATAACCATAGATTGGTGTTTCTACGACTTTCAGGTCATGGTGGTTATCGAGCAACTGACGCAACTCTTCCACAGCATCGTTCAATTTTTCCGTATTGGCAAAAACCGGCTGCGGATTACCTTCGTACAGCGCATGAACAAGGCTCAGCAGTATTTGCTGCATCATGTGCTGGGTATCACGAAGTTTTTGCGCGTTCAATAACACGAAATGGCTGGGGCGCGTGGCCCAGTATGCATTGATTTGCAACTCCAGCATACAAACCAGATTGCGATTAATGGTCTGGATACCTTCATATATCGATTTGGGAATACGGGTTTCTTTGCTGGCGGGCGCAATCAGCCCACGCATTTTCACGGCATCGGTCAGCAGTTTTTGTAGATGGCTTTCCAGACGTGGGCGTTCGAGTAAGTTCGGTGAGAATGCAGATTGATAGATACTGTTATGGCCTGCAAGTTTTTTCCTGGTCCGGTTTCCCGGATTGCAGGCATGCCAGACACAGCGCCGTCAGGCGCTGTTGTTTCATCCCTTCCGCGATTTTTAC